>NZ_JBFODH010000021.1:456585-518860 GCF_040908225.1 Aeromonas sp. R5-3
GGCAGGCGCACTGGGTGGGCAGAGATGGCCTCAGGGCAGGTCGAGGGTGAAGCGGGCGCCGCCGAGCGGGGACTCGTCCACCATGATCTGGCCGCCGTAGCTGTGCACGATTTCGGTGACCACCGCCAGCCCGATCCCCTGGCCGGGGGAGCTGTCGGCGCGCACCCCGCGCTGGAAGATCTGCTGCGACTTGCCCGGGTCGATGCCGGGGCCGTCGTCCTCGATCTCGATCCGCAGTCGGTCGAGCCGGCGGCTCACCGTCACCTTGATCTCGCTGATGGCGAACTTGAAGGCGTTGTCGAGCAGGTTGCCCATCAGCTCCATCAGGTCCCCCTGCTCACCGGCGAAGAAGACGTCGTCGTCGAACTTGAAGCGGGTCTGCAGCTTCTTGTGGCGATAGACCTTGGCGAGGCTGGCCAGCAGCTTCTCGATGAGGGGCACCGGCTCGGTCCCCTTGCTGGCGAGGCGCTTGCGGCCGGTGACGGCGCGGCGCAGCTGGTACTGGATGATCTGATCCATGGTCAGGATCTGCTCATTGATGTTGTCGTGAATGTCGCGCCCGAGCTTGACCTCCTGCGCCGTCATCTGGATCAGCGCCAGCCGGGTTTTCAGGCTGTGGGCCAGGTCGTTGAGGGCATGCTGGTAGCGCTGGGTCTGCTGGCGCTCGTTCTCCAGCAGCTGGTTGACCGACTCGGTCAGCGGCGTCAGCTCCCGCTCATAGTCGTTGGAGAGCGCCTCCCGCTTGCCGGCCCGGATCTCGTCGATCTGGCGCGCCATGGTGCGCAGGGAGCCCAGGCTCCAGAAGCTGGTGAGCAGCAGCAGGGCGCCGAGCAGGGCGTAGGCGAGCAGGGCCTGGCGGATGCACTGGTAGAGGTAGTCGCGGGTCTGCAGCAGGTAGCGCTTGGCGGAATCGACCATCACCACGTAATAGGTGGTGGGGCCGTCACCGTGGTTGCGCAAGAAGCGCAGGCTGTAGATGAAGTAGCTCTCACCGTTCTTGATGGTGAGGCGCTTGAAGAAGTAGTCCTGATCCAGCCCGCCCAGGTACTTCATCAGATCGTCGCAGATGGAGTCCTTGACCTGGATTACCTCCGGCATGTGCAGGCTGGACCAGCTCAGCTGGCCGTCGGCCCGGCAGATAAGAGTGTCCAGGTTGGGGTCGATGGCATCCGGTGTGAGCCGGCCCAGATCCGTGCTGGCCTGGGCGTCCGGCATCTTGGAGGAGAACAGCTTGGAGAGGTTCTCTTGCATGCGGGTGCTGGCCTTCTGGGCCTGCTCATCGGTGTGGCCCAGATAAAGGATGTAGACCGAGAAGGACATGATGAGCGCGATGACCAGCATGGCGCTCAGCATCAGCTTGATGTGCAGCGAGCGGCGGATGAAGCGCATGGGGCGCGGCAGACGAAAGCTCATCAGCTGCACGACAGATTGAAGATGTAGCCCTGGCGGCGGATGGTGGAGATGGGCTGGATGAGCCCCTCCGGATCCAGCTTCTTGCGCAGCCGGCTCACCATCACCTCTATGGTGTTGGGGTCCCCCTCGCCGTCGCCGTAGAGCTGATCCAGCAGCTGCTGCTTGGAGACCACCTGGCGGGCGTTGCGCATCAGGTATTCGAGGATCAGGTACTCAAAGCTGGTGAGCACCACCGGCGTACCGGCGATGGTCAGCTCCTTGCGGGAGAGATCCAGCTCGTAGTCGCCAGCCTTGACCCTGGGAGAGATGAAGCCGGCGCTGCGGCGCACCAGGGCGTTGAGGCGGGCCAGCAGTTCGTCCTTCTGGAACGGCTTGACCAGGTAGTCGTCCGCCCCCGCTTCCAGCCCCTCCACCTTGTCCTGCCAGTTGCCACGCGCGGTCAATACGATGATGGGGAAGGGGATCTGCTGCTCGCGCAGCTGGCGGATGAGCTGCAGACCGTCCATGTCCGGCAGGCCCAGATCGATGATGGCCACGTCGATGGGGTAGTCAGCGGCGTAATGGAGCGCCACCTGGGCGCTCTCGGTGCTGTGCACCTGATTCTGGGCTTCGGTCAGCAGGGTGGTGAGGTGGTGATTGAGCAGCTTGTCGTCTTCGACCAACAAAATTTTCATAAGGTGCGCGATCATGGGGATCCAGGCTGTCAATTAGAGGGCTTATGACGGGGAGAGTCAATCCGGATCCTAACAGCCCCGCCTGTATCGGGACTGAATCAGCCCGCCATTGGTTATATGCCTCCAGACCATGCGCAGACGCTTCGAGCAATCATGGTTGAACACTTTTTTCCTTGCATTGCACCAACAAAAAAGCCAGTCAGGAGCTGACTGGCTTTTTATTGGCGCTTATCGGGGATCAGTCGATGAGACTGGCCCACAGGTCGTACTCGTCCGCTTCGTCGATGCGGACCTTGACCATGTCGCCGGGCTTGAGGCCGGTTTCACCGTTCAGGTAGACCAGGCCGTCGATCTCGGGGGCATCGGCGGCGGAGCGGCCTGTGGCTCCCTCTTCGTCCACCTCGTCGATCAGCACCAGCATCTCTTTGCCCACCTTGCGGGCCAGCTTGCGGATGGAGACCTGCTGTTGCAGCTCCATGAAGCGCTGGAAGCGCTCTTCCTGCACTTCGGCCGGCACCGGATCCGGCAGCTCGTTGGCCTTGGCGCCCTCGACCGGGCTGTATTTGAAGCAGCCGACCCGATCCAGCTCCGCCTTGTCGATGAAGTCCAGCAGCATCTGGAACTCTTCTTCGGTCTCGCCAGGGAAGCCGACGATGAAGGTGGAGCGCAGGGTTATCTCGGGGCAGATCTCGCGCCACTTCTGGATCCGCTCCAGGGTGCGCTCGACGGTGCCCGGGCGCTTCATCAGTTTCAGGATGCGCGGGCTGGCGTGCTGCAGCGGGATGTCGAGGTAAGGCAGTACCTTGCCGTCGCGCATCAGCGGGATGACGTCATCCACGTGCGGGTAGGGGTAGACGTAGTGCAGGCGCACCCACATGCCGAGCTTGGCCAGCTCTTCGCACAGGGCCACCATGCTGGTCTTGACCGGCATGCCGTCGTAGAAGCCGGTGCGGTGCTTGACGTCGACGCCGTAGGCGGAGGTGTCCTGGGAGATGACGAGGATCTCCTTCACGCCGGCCTCTTTCAGGCGCTTGGCCTCGGCCAGTACCTCGCCGATGGGGCGGCTCACCAGATCCCCGCGCATGGAGGGGATGATGCAGAAGGTGCAGCGGTGGTTGCAGCCTTCGGAAATCTTCAGATAGGCGTAGTGGCGGGGGGTCAGCTTGACACCCTGGGCCGGCACCAGGCTGGTGAAGGGGTTGTGGGTCGGCTTTTCCACGTATTTGTGGACGTGGCCGAGCACCTCTTCATAGGCGTGGGGGCCGGTGATCTCGAGCACCTTAGGGTGGATCTCGCGGATCTGGTTCTCTTTGGCGCCCAGGCAGCCGGTGACGATCACCTTGCCGTTTTCGGCCAGGGCCTCGCCGATGGCTTCCAGCGATTCCTGTACCGCGCTGTCGATGAAGCCGCAGGTGTTGACCACCACCAGCTCCGCATCGTCATAGCTGGGCACCACGTCGTACCCTTCGGTACGCAGCTGGGTCAGGATGCGCTCGGAATCGACCAGGTTTTTGGGGCAACCCAAGGAGACGAATCCTACTTTGGGGGCCTGTTTTGTGTTGGACATCGCTCAATCACTCTTAGGTGGCTCTAGTTTTAGGGCGCGGATTTTACCGGAATGGCTAACCAAAAACTATACAGCCGGCACGTTGGAAGCGAACAATCTCTTTGCCCGGGCCACAATGGGTCGTCAAAGGAGAAAACCATGGTGGCAACAGGCCTTGCCGGCCGGCCAGCGGGGTTGTGATCTCTGTTGCTGACGCTTGAGTCAATTTGGCAGGAGAGTAAAAACAGGGGTCACTATACTCCCTGCAGGAATAGCAGAAGGACGTGCGGGATGGAGAGTTCATTTGGCGAAAAAGTGCAGAACGTGCACGCCACGCTCAGGCAGCGGTTTGACAAGTTGAGCCGGGTTGCGGTCGCCATCTATGACCAGCAGACGGACAAGCTCAAGACCTTTGCCCACAGCACGGAGGGGGGCTCGCCGCTGTTGCAGTACGAGGTGAAGCTGAGCGAGGTGCCCTCCCTGCGCTATCTGGCCGAGCGCCAGCAACCCAGGGTGCTCGATACTCTGGGCTCGCTGCAGGGGTCCCCCGCCGAGCACAGCCGCAAGCTGCTGGCGGCCGGTTATGAGTCGAGCTACACCGAGCCGCTGCTGTTCAACAGCCGGCTGTTTGGTTTTCTGTTTTGCGATGCCAGGGAGCCCGGCTACTTCGATGCAGCCATTCGCGGTGAGCTGGCGGCTTATGCCCAGATCCTGGCAGCCATCATCGCCGTTGAGTTCTTCTCCATCCAGACCCTGAACGGGGCGCTGACCACGGCGCGGGAGTTCAGCCGCTACCGGGACGAGGAGACCGCCAACCATCTGCACCGCATGTCGGCCTATTCACGGCTCATCGCCTGCGAGGTGGCAGCCCATTACCCCCTCAACGACGAGGAGGTGGAGTTCATCCATCTCTTCTCCGAGCTGCACGACATCGGCAAGATTGCGGTGCCGGACGCCATCCTGCTCAAACCGGGCAAGCTGACCCCGGAGGAGTACGCGGTGATGAAGATCCACCCGCTCAAGGGACGGGAGATGATTGCCCTGATGATAAAGGAGTTTGGTCTGGACGGCATCCATCACACCGACATGCTCAAGAACATCATTGCCTACCATCATGAGCGTTTCGACGGCCAGGGCTACCCGGAGGGGCTGGCGGGGCAGGCGATCCCGCTGGAGGCCCGCATCGTCACGGTGGCGGATGTGTTCGACGCGCTCACCAGCGAGCGTCCCTACAAGCAGGCCTGGCCGTTCGAAACGGCCTTCGAGTACCTCAAGACCCATGCCGGCAGCCAGTTCGACCCCGTCTGCGTCGCGGCGGCGCTGCGCAGCAAGGAGGCGTTTCGCGCCATCCATCAGCAGTATCGGGATCCGGCCATAACCTGACCTCTCGTTCACGCTCTCGGTGCTAGGGTCGGCTTGCCTACCGGGGTGAATGCCTGGGGGCGGGCTCTGCAATTTGATAGAGATGCTCGGAACAAGCGCTTGCGCAGCCACAAGGCCGGTCGCTAGTGCCCTGGCGCTCTGCCGCTAGCCGGGTTTGGCGCCACCAGAGCAGGGCGCTCATGGCCAGGATCAATGCGAAGGCGGCCAGCATGCTCAGCAGCAGGTGTGACATGGTTCGTCCCCTTGTTGATGATTGCAGCCGCACTGCTCTGCCTGGTGACAACCACTTTCCCTACCGATCTGTTTTTCCTTGCGGCCGTTGCAGGATGGCCGGATCCCCTTGATAAGACTCCCGGCCTTGCTGGCCTTGCGGCGTGACGGACTGCCCTGGCTGGCGTCGGTCAGCGGCTGAAAGTGGGCAGCAGACAGATCAAGGTGCACCGAGCGGTACTGCCATACCGATATCCCGGCATCGAGCAGTCGGCCCAGCATGTGCTCACCGATGTTTCGCACCAGCACCTGAGTGACGGCATGGGCCTGTAGCGTCGCCAGCAGGGCCTGTTTGCCACGGCAACCCTCGCCGTTGGCCGGGTTGGACATGGTCGCGAGCACCTCGCCGGCTGGACTGACAATCTGCAGTTGCTCAGCCCGGCTGACGTGGGCGGATGGCCGGCCCCGGCTCAACAGGATGGCATGGTTGCCTGGCACGGCTGTTGTATTCACGTTCTGGTTCATTGCGCGGTTTCTCCACTGGGTTGCGGGGGGGCGGGTTGCATCAACAGGGCCTTACCTAAACTCAGGCACTCCACCACCTTGTAGCGGGCGCGCTTGAGGGTATTGGCCAAGGTCTGGCGAGAAACGCCCATGAGTCGGGCGGCCTCCTGTTGCTGCATGCCCTCCAGATCCACCAGGCGCAGCGCCTCAAACTCATCGGCGGCGAGGGCCACCTGCTCCAGTTCATGCATGGGGACACCATTGGGCTTGAAGCAGCTGTTGGCGGGGCGACCACAGATACGGCGGGCTATTTTTGGTCTCGGCATAACGACTCCTAATTTGCATATGCCACATATACGCCGCATAAATGGCATATGCAAGTTAAAGAAAAATGTAATTGAAAGGCATGATCTTGTTGAGAGGGAGGTTGCGGCTTCACGAGCAGAGTTGGCGGCAACTTGATCATTTCAATGATTCCTGTATAGTTGAAATGAAGGCGCATCCAACGAGAGACAAACATGAACAAAGAGACGGCCACCAAGGTCTTTGAATCGCTGGCATCCGGGATCCGGCTCGATGTGTGGCGGCTGCTGGTCAAGGCGGGGCTGGATGGGCGGGTCGCGGGCGAGCTGGCCGGCGAGCTCGACATCGCCCCCAACACCCTGTCGTTTCATCTCAAGGCGATGCTCAATGCCGGCCTCTTGTCGGTGGAGCAGGAGGGGCGCTTCCTGCGCTACCGCGCCAATATCCCCTTGATGCTGGATCTTATCGGCTATCTCACCGAGGAGTGCTGCGCCGGCCATCCGGAGGCGTGCGGCATGATGCGCGCCGAGTCTACTTGCTCACCCCATGTGCTGCCTGCGCAGCCCTGCTGCCACAAGGAGTAATGCCATGTCAGTCATTCAGATTTTCGACCCCGCCCTCTGCTGCGCCAGCGGCGTCTGCGGCACCGAGGTCGATCAGGCGCTGGTCACCTTTGCCGCCGATTTGGCCTGGGCCAGGGAGCAGGGCGTTGCCATCGAGCGTTTCAATCTGGCCCAGCAGCCGCTGCAGTTTGCCGAAACACCTGCGGTCAGCGCCTTTCTCACCCACGCCGGGGAGGAGGGGTTGCCGTTGGTGCTGGTGGAGGGTCAGGTTGTGCTGACCGGCCGCTATCCGAGCCGCGGCGAGCTGGCCCGCTATGCCGGACTGCCCGCGCCGCAGGCCACCATCAAGGGCATAGTGAAAGCGGCCTGCCGTCCTGGCAGTGGTTGCTGCTAAGACATTGATATTCCAAACCATGTCGTAACGGGAGAGGCTATGTATCACTTTCTGACCAATCCGCCGCCGTTTCTCTTTTTCACCGGCAAGGGCGGGGTGGGCAAGACCTCGCTGGCCTGCGCCAGTGCGGTGGCCCTCTGTGACGCCGGCAAGCGGGTGCTGCTGGTGAGCACGGATCCCGCCTCCAACGTGGGGCAGGTGTTTGCCACCGACATCGGCAATCGCATCACCGCCATCGCCGCTGTGCCCGGTTTGTCGGCGCTGGAGATAGATCCCCCGGCGGCGGCCAAAGCCTATCGGGAGCGGATCGTCGGGCCGGTGCGCGGCAAGTTGCCCGAGCGCGTGGTGCGCAGCATCGAGGAGCAGCTCTCCGGCGCCTGTACCACCGAGATCGCCGCCTTTGACGAGTTCACCGCCCTGCTCACCGACCCGGCGCTGCGCTCGGAGTACGACCATATCCTCTTCGACACCGCCCCTACCGGCCACACCATTCGCCTGTTGCAGCTGCCGGGGGCCTGGAGCGAATTTCTGGCGCAGGGCAAGGGGGATGCCTCCTGCCTGGGCCCGCTGGCGGGGCTGGAGAAACAGCGCAGCCAGTATGCCGAGGCCGTCGCGGCGCTGGCCGACGACGCTCGCACCCGGCTGGTGCTGGTGGCGCGCGCCCAGCACTCCACCCTGCGGGAAGTGGCCCGCACCCACGAGGAGCTGGCGGCCATCGGCCTGGCGAACCAGCAACTGGTGATCAATGGCCTCTTCCCCGCAGACGCTATCGCCGGTGACACGCTGGCGCAGGCCATCTGGCGGCGTGAGCAGCAGGCCCTCGCCGACATGCCGCAGGGAATAAAGGGGCTGGCCCGGGATCAGGTGCCGCTGCTGGCTACCAATCTGGTGGGCGTCGAGAGCCTGCGCCAACTTCTGCAGCCACAGGATGCTGGTGAGCAGGCACCACTGGCAACGTCAGCCCATCTGCCAGCCCAGCCCGAGTTGAGTTCGCTGGTGGACGAGCTGGCCGCCGACGGTCACGGCCTCATCATGTTGATGGGCAAGGGCGGGGTGGGTAAAACCACCCTGGCGGCCGCCGTGGCGGTGGAGCTGGCAAGCCGTGGCCTGCCGGTGCACCTCACCACTTCGGATCCGGCCGCGCACCTCGGCGAGACGCTGGCAGGCAGCCTGTCCCATCTCGAGGTGAGCCGCATCGACCCCCGCGCCGAGACCGAGCGTTACCGCGCCCAGGTGCTGGCCACCAAGGGGGCTGCGCTGGACGAGCAGGGGCGGGCGCTGCTGGAGGAGGACTTGCGCTCCCCCTGTACCGAGGAGATCGCCGTGTTTCAGGCCTTCTCGCGCATCATCCGCGAGGCGGGCAAGCGCTTCGTGGTGATGGATACCGCCCCTACCGGCCACACCTTGCTGCTGCTCGATGCCACCGGCGCCTACCACAGGGAGATCGCCCGCCAGATGGGGAACAAGGGGTTGCACTTCACCACCCCCATGATGCAGTTGCAGGACCCCAAGCAGACCAAGGTGCTGATCGTCACCCTGCCCGAGCCCACCCCGGTGCAGGAGGCGGCCAATCTGCAGGCCGATCTGCGCCGTGCCGGCATCGAGCCCTGGGCCTGGCTCATCAACCACAGTCTGCAGCAGGCCGCGGTCAGCTCGCCGCTGCTGCAACTGCGGGCCGAGCGCCAGTTGCCTCATATCGAAGCGGTCGAGCAGCAACACGCCAGCCGCTATGCCGTGGTGCCGCTGCTCGCCGAGGAGCCGGTGGGGGCGGATGCCCTGCGTCGCCTCTGCCTGCACCACTGAGCAGTCAGCATCACTGAACAAGTGCCCCGGCCGCTTGGTCGGGGCTGATGAACATTTGTCGTTAACGAAAGAGATGCGGGATGACCGCATCGGGAGTCGTCATGTCTGCAACCTGTGATGCCAAGAGCCAACCGGCGATTGGCTTTTTTGAACGTTACCTCACCGCCTGGGTGGCCCTCTGCATTCTGGTGGGGATTGGGCTAGGGCAGGGCCTGCCGGATCTCTTCAAGGCCATCGGCGCCATGGAGGTGGCCAAGGTCAACCTGCCGGTGGGACTGCTCATCTGGGTGATGATCATCCCCATGCTGCTCAAGATAGACTTTGGCGCCCTGCATCAGGTGAAGGGGCACCTTAAGGGGATTGGGGTCACTCTCTTCATCAACTGGCTGGTCAAGCCCTTCTCCATGGCCTTCCTCGGCTGGCTCTTCATCCGGGTGTTGTTTGCCGACTGGCTGCCGGCTGATCAGCTCGACAGTTACGTGGCGGGGCTGATCCTGCTGGCAGCGGCCCCCTGCACCGCCATGGTGTTTGTATGGAGCCGCCTCACCAATGGCGATCCTTACTTCACCCTGTCGCAGGTGGCGGTGAACGATCTCATTATGGTGTTTGCCTTCGCTCCGCTGGTGGCGCTGCTGCTTGGGGTCTCCAGCATAGTGGTGCCCTGGGATACCCTGCTCACCTCCGTGGTGCTCTACATTGTCATCCCCGTCATCATCGCCCAGCTGCTGCGCAAGGCCTTGCTGCAAAAGGGAGAGGCCCATTTTGACGGCGTCATGACCCGCATCCAGCCCTGGTCGGTGGCGGCCCTGCTGCTCACCCTGGTACTGCTGTTCGCCTTTCAGGGCAACGCCATCATCGAGCAGCCGCTGGTCATCGCCCTGTTGGCGGTACCGATCCTGATCCAGGTGCTGTTTAATTCGGGATTGGCTTACTGGCTCAACCGCAAGGTGGGGGAGAAGCACTCGGTGGCCTGCCCCTCCGCCCTCATCGGTGCCTCCAACTTCTTCGAGCTGGCGGTGGCCGCCGCCATCAGCCTGTTCGGCTTTCACTCAGGCGCCGCGCTCGCCACCGTGGTCGGGGTGCTGATCGAGGTGCCGGTCATGCTGCTGGTGGTGCGTATCGTCAACGCCAGCAAACCCTGGTACGAAGCGGGGCTAAGCCGTTAACAGATGGCCGCTAACCCTTTTTATCCAATGTTTTTATTCACTTAAGCCATGAGAGACATGCCAATGAGTGCGATCACCATCTATCACAATCCAGAGTGCGGCACCTCCCGCAACACCCTGGAGCTTATTCGCAACAGCGGCGTCGAGCCGACCGTCATCCACTATCTGGAGACGCCCCCCTCCCGCGATGAGCTGGTGGCACTGATCGCCGCCATGGGGATGCCGGTGCGCGAGCTGCTGCGCAAGAACGTGCCCCCCTACGAGGCGCTCGCTCTGGCAGAAGATCGCTTCAGCGATGACGAACTGATCGACGCCATGCTGGCCCACCCGATCCTCATCAACCGCCCCATAGTGGTCACCCCCCTTGGCACCCGACTGTGCCGCCCGTCGGAGTTGGTGCTCGATATATTGCCCGATCAGCAAAAAGGGGCCTTCGCCAAGGAAGATGGCGAGCAGGTGGTGGACGAGCACGGCAAGCGGCTGCGTTGACAGGGAGCGGGGCCGAGCGTCACCGGCTGACCCGGACGGTGCAGATGCACTTACCGGGTGGGCGCCGGATCTGCTACTGTGACCCTCGACTCATCACAGCGGGGGAAACAGCATGAAGATTCGATTCCTGGTGATAGCCACGGCACTGGCGCTGACCTCGGCCCCTGGCCTGGCCGACTGGGCCAAGGTGAAGGCGGCCGCGACCGAGCTTGGCAACGCGGTGAGCGACACCAGCAAGGAGGCGTGGCAGAGCGTCACCGATTTCTCCAAGGCGACCTGGGCCTCGGTCTCCCAGTGGGGCTCGGAAGCGTTCAATACCGCTGGCGCCTGGACCGACAAGAGCGTGGCCACCGGCAAGGAGTGGCTGGCGGTGGCCGACAAGAAGCTCGACGAGATGCTGGAGCCCAAGACGGCGGACGAGGCGCGCCTCGCCCTCAATACCATGGCCGACACCGCCCTGGTGCGGCTGTTCAACGAACAGCCCTCGGCCAAGCTGTTGTTTGACAAGGCATACGGCTATGCGGTGTTCGACTCGCGCAAGTTCTCCCTGATGCTGCACACCAACCAGGGGGCCGGGGTGGCCGTCAACCGTGCCACCGGCAAGCACACCTACATGAAGATGTTCGGCGCCGGGCTGGCGGCCGGGCTGGGTGGCAAGTTCTATCAGCAGGTGATCCTGTTTGAGGACAAGGCCAGGTTCGATGCCTTCGTCAGCCAGGGCTGGGAGGCGACCTCCGAGGTGGGTGCCGTGGCGGGCAAGGAGAGCGCCGAGTTGACCGCCAAGTACAACGGCGGCATGGCCATCTACCAGATCGGCGAGAAGGGACTGCTGCTGGACGCCAATATCTCGGGCTCCAAGTACTGGGTGGACAAGGATCTGACCCGCTGATTGAGCAGAGGCCTCGCCCTCGCCAGTTTTTCTTCACACGGCGCGGATTGCCGTCTGTTTAATTGGTGCGGATTACAGTAAAAAGAGGGCCTTAGGCCCTCTTTTTCATGGGCGCAGCCAGGTTCGTCAGCAAGACAAGGAGAGTGGCATGACACAAGCATCAGCACAGGACGGGGCGGACGGAGCCCTGCGTCGGGAGTGGGACAAGCAGAGCATCTATCTGCGCCTGCAGGAGGGGATCCCCACGGCCTTCTGGGTCAGCGGGGATCTGGTCTCCCCCCTCGAACCCGGCGCCGAGGGGTCGGCATACCAGGGCCACTTCGGCTGGGGGCGTGCCGACGAGGCGACCATGGCTCTGGCGCAGGCCATCGTCGCCAGGCTGGTGGCGGTAGGACTGGTTCCCCCCGAGCTGGCGGCGAGCCGCGCGGGCTACCTGCATGACGAGGTGCTGGTCAAGCTGCCCGCCGGGGAGCACTACGATCTCCACCTGAGCTATCTGAGGCTGCTGCTGGGGGAGGGGGCCGTGCCGCGCCCCTGAGGGGCCGGCCCATCATCCGGCGACCATAAGAACCCCAGCTTCGAGGGTACTTCTCCCTAATTGGCACTCTTATTGCTTGGAGCCTGTCAGTGTCAATGATTTGTCTGGGGATGAAATATGGAAATCAGTGCAAGCAGCCTGATGCAAGAGATGCAGGCCCTCAAGGTGGAAGCCGGCGCCACGCCGCTCACCCAGCCTGGCCGTCAGGTCAGCTCCGATTTTGGTCAACTGCTGCAGCAGGCCCTTGGCAACGTCAACGAGCTGCAAGGGGCTGCCAACGATCTGCGCACCCGTTTCGACATGGGCGACAACTCGGTCGACCTGTCCGAAGTGATGATCGCCGGACAAAAATCCTCCATCGCCTTCGAGGCGACGGTGCAGGTGCGCAACAAGATGGTCGATGCCTACAAGACCATCATGAACATGCCGGTGTAACTCAGGCCCATGGCGACTGAGCATCATGAACATGTCAGCAATAAGGACATAAATCGTGGCTACTGATCAAAACGGCGAACTGCTGATGAACGATGAGGGCACCGCCGCCCTCGATGAGAATGAGCAGAAGAGTTCGGCACTCGGCTTCCTCTCCAACACGGACGTGCTGCGCCAGATCACCCTGATCCTGGGGCTGGCCATCTGTCTGGCCATCGCCGTTTTCATCCTGTTGTGGGGCAAGGAGCCGGACATGCGTCCCCTTGGCACCTATACCACCCAGGAGCTGGTCAAGACCCTCGACTTCCTCGATCAGCAGAAGATCCCCTATCAGGTGGATGGCAAGAGCGTGCTGGTCAATGCCGAAAACTTCTCCAACATCCGGCTGGCGCTGACCCGTGCCGGTCTGGCCAACGCCACTGACGCCAGCACCGACGGGGAAGACATCCTGCTCAAGGACTCCAGCTTCGGGGTCAGCCAGCGGATGGAGAGCGAACGCCTCAAGCTGAGCCGCGAGCGCCAGCTGGCCAGCGCCATCGAACAGTTCCAGAACGTGGCCAAGGCCCAGGTGCTGCTGGCCATCCCGAAAGACAACGTGTTTGCCCGCAACGAACGCAAGCCCAGCGCCACCGTGGTGCTGAGCCTCAAGGGCAATGCCCTCGGTCAGGGGGAAGTGGACTCCATCGTCGACATGGTGGCCTCCGCCGTGCATGGCCTGGAGCCGACCCGCGTCACCGTGACCGACCAGAACGGCCGCCTGCTCAACTCCGGCTCCCAGGATCCCGTCTCTGCCCAGACTCGCAAGGAGTTTGCGATGCAGCAGAAGCAGGAGCTGGAATACAAACAAAAAATTGACGCCATCCTGATCCCGGTGCTCGGCGCCGACAATTATACGGCGGAGGTCGACCTCTCCCTCGATTTCTCCCAGCAGGAGCAGACCCGCAAGACCTACAACCCGGATCTGCCGGCGGTGCGCTCCGAAATGACCATGGAAGAGAACAGCGCCAATGGCAGCAACGGTGGCGTGCCCGGCGCCCTCTCCAACCAGCCGCCTGCCGCTTCCAACATTCCGCAGCAGGCGACCGGCCCCAACGCCGAAACCACCGCGTCCTCTTCCGGCCGCTCCCGCAAAGAGGCGACCCGCAACTTCGAACTGGATACCACCGTCAGCCATATCCGGCGCCAGATGGGTGGCATTCGCCGCATGACCGTCTCGGTAGCGGTGGACTACAAGTCGGCCACTGCCGCCGATGGCAAGGTGAGCCGCGAGCCGCGCACCCAGGCCGAACTCGATACCCTGCGTCGTCTGCTGAGCGGCGGCCTTGGCTTTGATGTGACCCGTGGTGATACTCTGGAGGTGGTCGCCATCCCGTTCAACCGGCCCGAGCTTGAAAACGTGGCCGAGGCGCCGCTCTACGAGCAGCCCTGGTTCTGGCGCGCGGTGCGCATCGCCGCCTCCGTGCTGGTCATCATAGTGCTGATCGTCACCGTGGTGCGCCCCATGCTCAAGCGCCTGCTCTATCCGGATGCCAAGCCGGAAGGGGAACTGGATTTCGACAACCACACCGTGCTGGGTGGGGATGACGAGCTCAGTCTGCTGGCGGCTCAGGCCGAAGCCGAGCCGGTGTTCGGGGTACGTGACGGCCATCTGAAACTGCCGGATCTGCACCGTGACGAAGACTTGCTCAAGGCGGTACGTGCCCTGGTGGCGAACGAACCGGATCTGGCCGCACAGGTCATTAAAGAATGGGTAGCGAACAAAGATGGCTGACGAAAACAAGACACAGGTCACCGGCAATGACATCACCGACAGTCAGCGCCAGATCCTGGATCAGATGAGCGGCATGGAGATGGCGGCGGTATTGATGCTGAGCCTCAACGAAGAGGACGCCGCCCAGATCTTCCGCCATCTCGAGCCCAAGCAGGTGCAGCGGCTCGGCATGTCGATGGCCTCCATGTCGGATTTCAGTCACGACCGGGTGGCGGCGGTACACCGTCAATTCATCGACGACATCCAGAAGTACACCAACATCGGTATCGGCAGCGAAGACTTCGTGCGCAAGGCGCTGGTGGCCGCCCTTGGCGAAGACAAGGCCAGCAACCTGGTGGACCAGATCATCCTGGGGTCCGGTGCCCGCGGCCTCGATTCCCTCAAGTGGATGGATGCCCGCCAGGTGGCCAGCATCATCCAGAACGAACACCCGCAGATCCAGACCATCGTCCTCTCTTATCTGGAGCCGGAGCAGTCCGCCGAGATCCTGAGCCAGTTCCCGGAGCAGGTGCGCCTCGATCTGGTGATGCGTATCGCCAACCTGGAAGAGGTGCAACCGGCGGCACTGCAAGAGCTCAACGACATCATGGAGAAACAGTTCGCCGGTGCGGCGGGTGCCCAGGCAGCCAAGATGGGCGGCCTGAAGGCGGCGGCCAACATCATGAACTACCTCGACACCAACATCGAGGGTCAGCTGATGGACTCCATCCGCGAGTCGGACGAGGAGATGAGCCAGCAGATCCAGGACTTGATGTTCGTGTTCGAGAACCTCATCGACGTGGACGATCGCGGCATCCAGACCATGCTGCGGGAAGTGCCTGGCGATCTGCTGCAGCGGGCCCTCAAGGGCTCCGACGACCAGATGCGCGAGAAGATTTTCAAGAACATGTCCAAGCGTGCCGCCGAGATGCTGGCAGACGATCTGGAGGCCATGGGGCCGATCCGGGTCTCCGAAGTGGAAGCCGCCCAGAAGGAGATCCTCTCCATCGCCCGCCGTCTGGCGGATGCCGGCGAGATCATGCTGGGTGCCGGTGGCGGCGAGGAGTTCCTCTGATGAACGCTTGGTTCGACGTGCATAGCACTCCCGGCAGCGTGATGACGAGGAGTGCGGCAGCCAGATGAACAACAACAAACTGCGCGGCTATGTCAGACCCGACGGGGACGAGAGCCAGGTTCAGGCCTGGGGCTGGCCGGAGATGGAGGTCGAGGCCGAGGTCGAGACCAATGCCCTCGGGCTGACCCCGGACTGGTATCGGCAGGAGGAAGAGGTGCCGGTCGAAGAGCCGGCCGAGGAGCCGGCCCCCAGCATCACCGCCGAGGAGCTGGAAGCCATTCGCCAGGCCGCCTGGGAAGAGGGGATGGCCGAGGGGCGTGAAGCCGGTTACGCCAAGGGGCTCGAGGAGGGCAAGCTGGAAGGCTTGCAGCAGGGCCATGCCGCCGGACTGGAGCAGGGCAAGGAGGAGGGGCTGGCCCTCGGCCGCGAGCTGGTGGAGCAGCAGATGAGCCACTGGCAGGGGCTGATCGATCGCCTCGCCAACCCGCTCAAGGAGCTGGACAGCGCGGTGGAGCAGCAGCTCATCGCGCTGGTGATGCAACTGGCCCGCGCCCTCATCCGTCACGAAGCCGAGACCTCGCCCAGGCTGCTGCTCGAAGCGCTCAAGCAGGGGCTGGCGCTGCTGCCCGCCGCCGAACTGGGGGTCACCCTGATGCTGCACCCGGACGATCTGGCCCGGGTCGAGCAGGCATTTGGCGCCGAGGAGTGCGCCAAGCGCCACTGGCGACTGCAAAGCGATCCCACCCTCTCCCCCGGCGATCTGCAACTGGCCACCGAACTCTCCAGCATCGATCTGACCCTCTCGGGGCGCATCGACCAGCTGCTGCGCAACTTTCTGCGGGACAACGCCGGCCAGGATGGCCGCGGCTAGCGGCCTTGCCTGCTTGCCCTGCCTATTTTTCAACGCATTCAACACCAGCTTTCAGGAGGCCGGATGAGCGGCTCGTTACTCAATCGGTTGCAGGGGTATCGGGTACGCGATATCGCCCCCAAACCCCCGGTGGCCGGCAAGCTCACCCGGGTGGTGGGCTTGACCTTGGAGGCCATCGGCTGCCGCGCCGCCATCGGGGCACTCTGTCGCATCGACACCCAGGATGGATCGCTTGAGGCCGAAGTGGTCGGCTTCTCCGGCGATCGCCTGTTTCTGATGCCGAGCGAACAGCTCAAGGGGGTCATTCCCGGCGCCCGGGTGGTGCCCATCACCGAGGAGCATGGCATTCCGGTCGGCATGAACCTGCTGGGCCGGGTCATCGACGGCATCGGCCAGCCGCTGGACGGGCTCGGTCCCATCCTCTCTTCCCAGACGGTGCAGTTTGCCCAGCACCGCATCAACCCGCTCTCTCGCCGCCCGATCCATCAGCCGATGGACGTGGGGGTGCGTGCCATCAACGCCGTGCTGACCGTGGGGCAGGGCCAGCGGATGGGGCTGTTTGCGGGCTCCGGCGTCGGCAAATCCGTGCTGCTCGGCATGATGACCCGCGGCTCGGTGGCCGACGTGGTGGTGGTGGGGCTCATCGGCGAACGGGGCCGCGAGGTGAAGGAGTTCATCGAGGAGATCCTGGGAGAGGAGGGGCGCGAGCGCGCCGTGGTGGTGGCGGCGCCGGCCGATGCCTCGCCGCTGATGCGGCTCAAGGGGTGTGAAACGGCACTGGCCATCGCCGAGTACTTCCGCGATCAGGGGCTCAACGTGCTGCTGCTGATGGACTCGCTCACCCGTTACGCCCAGGCCCAGCGCGAAATCGCCCTGGCGGTGGGCGAGCCGCCGGCCACCAAGGGCTATCCCCCCTCGGTGTTCGCCAAATTGCCGGCGCTGGTGGAGCGGGCCGGCAACGGCAGCGACGGCCAGGGCTCGATCACGGCATTCTTCACCGTACTGACGGAGGGGGACGATCTGCAGGATCCCATCGCCGACGCGGCGCGGGCCATCCTCGACGGCCACATAGTGCTGTCGCGCGAGCTGGCCGACTCCGGCCACTACCCGGCCATCGACATCGAGAAGTCCATCAGCCGGGTCATGCCCATGGTGACCTCGCCGGAGCACATGGAGCTGGCGCGCACCCTCAAGCAGTTCTACTCCCTCTACCAGCAGAACCGGGATCTCATCACCATCGGCGCCTACAGCCAGGGCTCCGACCCCCGCATCGACCGCGCCATCATCCAGAAACCCTATCTGGATCAGTTCTTGCAGCAGGGAATGCGCGAGGTCATTCACTACGATGCCGGCCTGCAGGCCCTGCAGCTGGTGGCCATGCCGCTGATGCGTTGACGAGAAGATGAAGGGGAGGCGTGACCATGAGTAAAGGCTTGATGATGTTGTCGGAGCGGCTGGTGGAGGCCGAGCAGCAGGCCGCGCTGGCGCTGGCCAAGGCCCAGCAGGATCTGAAGATCTTCTTGGAGCAGCAGGATGCGCTCAACCAGTACCGCCAGATCTACCACCAGCAGTGGACCGACCGCGGTCTGCAGGGGATCGGTGCCCAGCAGAACAGCCAGTATCACGCCTTCATCAACAAGCTCGAGCAGGCGGCGACCCAGCAGTACGAAGGGGTACTGCAGGTGCGCCAGGCGCTGGAGCTGCGCCGTGAAGAGTGGCTGGCCGCCCAGCAGCGGCGCAAGGCGGTGGAGCTGCTGCTGGCCAAGCAGGCGGGGCGCGAGCAGCTTAAAGCCCAGCGCCAGGAGCAGAAGATGCTGGATGAGTACGCCACGCTGCGCCGTTTCCACCATTCTGGCCTGTAACTTGCTTTCTTCTTGCCATCCCGTGTGCGCCTCACTCCCTGCGGGGAGCTGAGGAGAAACCCGAAGCCGAATGCCGTCAGGAATCTTCACCATGATGCAGACACTGTTAACCAATTCTTCCGCCGCACCGACAGCCGCCGCTGCCGACAAGAGTGCGGTGTTGACGGCGAGTCAGGATGGTAGCGAAGGAGCCCTGCAGAGCGACGGCAAGGGCGGCTTTTCTGAGGTGATGAACCGGGTGCAGCAGGCCGGCAAGGGCAATGCCAAAGCCGATGGCCATGTTGCCAACGCTGATGGCAAGACCGGGTCGCGGCCTGGCACCGGGCCGGAGCGTGCCGGTGCAGTGGAGAGCGACAAGCCGCTGCAGAACGCCAAGGGCGAGGCTGCCAAATCTTTGGCGAATGAAGCCGAAGAGGCCGCTGGCGCCGACGACAAGCCACAGAAGGGGAGCGATCCCGACCCCGCCCTCGCCCCCAACGACTTCCTGCAGCGTCTGCAGGATGCCCTCAAACAGGACACCTCCCTGGTCGCCCCGGCGGCCATCACTCTGGTCGCCAGCACACCCGTGGTCGAGACGGACGGCAAGATGTTGCCGCCGGATGACGCGCAGGCTGCGTCGGCCGAGACATCGGCCACCCTCACCCAGCCGCTCGCCGGCAGCGGTGACAAGCAGGGGACGACGACCGCTGCCGCCGCGCTGGCCCGTCAGGCTGCCAGCTTGCTCACGGGCGAAACCAATGCACCGGTTGATGCGAAAGCCGCGCAGCCGGATGCCGTCGTGACGGATGACGCCGCCCTGGCGGCTCAGTTGCAGGAAGCCGGGAAAGAGGGCAGTGGCAAGGAGAGCGGCGCCGGTGGCGCCAATGCCGACCAGCATGCCGATAAAAATGGCAAGGATGCCAAGGGAAGCAAAAGCGAGCTCTCCGCCGCCGAGCGGGCGGCCTTGCAGAGCAAGGTGCCAGCCGCTGCTGCGGTAAGCGGACAGGATAAGGAGAACGCCCAAATCCAGATGGAGGGTGCCGACAAGGGGGCCAAGCCTGTGGTGCCGCCCATGGCCGGCAAGGGTGAGCCTGCCAGACCTTCCCCGCTGCAGACCACCCACAGCACAGTGGCGGCTCAGCCGGGCGCAGCCAGGGCGTTTGCCGAGGGGATGAGCCGGGCCGATGGCGAGGCGAACCTGACCTCTGAAAAGGCGCAGCCGCAGAGCGTTGTCGAGGGGGATGGCCACTCCAAACCCGCAACGGCGGCCAAGACGGAGAGCCAGCCCGCGCCTGCTGCCGGCAGCACGCCGGCGCCGGCCGCCACCCCGAACGAACCCGTGCTGGTGGCGCCGCAGCAAGTGCTGGCCAGCAGTGAACCCCAGGGCCCGCAAGCCTCCCTGGCCAGCCTGTCGGCCGGACTCAAGCAGATGGAAGCCACCGAGCGCAGCGACAGCGCCAGAGGCAGAAGCGAGGTCAAGGTTGACCTGAAACAGAAGGCGGCAGAGCTGGCTCGCGGCACCAGCCAGGGCAGCAGTGAGACGACCGCCACCCCGGATAGCAGCCACAGCCAGCAGGTACAACAGAACAGCCAGCCCCAGGCGGTTGGCCATGACAACCGGCCTGCCACCGCCGAACTGGCCGCGCGGCGGGATCCCGCCAATCTGCCCCACCTTAAGCTGGCCGACCCGGAGGCGCCGGCCCAGCTGCACCAGAAGGTGAACCTGATGCTGGCGGACAAGCTGCAGCAGGCGGAGATCCAGCTTGACCCGCTCGGGCTTGGCAAGATGAAGATCCAGATCCAGATAGACTCCTCCAACCAGGCCAACGTGCACTTCGTGGTCCAGCACGGCCAGACCCGGGAAATGCTGGAGCAGGCCATGCCCCGGCTGCGTGATATGCTGGCAGGGCAGGGCATCCAGCTTGGCCAGACCCAGGTGCAGCAACAGCCGCAACAGCAGTCACAGGGGCAGTCTGGCTTCTCCGGTCAGGGCCAGCAGGGACAAAAAGGCAGCGGATCTTTTGCCGAAACAGGCCAAACTGAGGCAGAGGTCACGGGCGCCGGCATGAGTTTGTCGAGGGAATCGACAAACGACCGCGGAATTGATTTCTATGCTTGATGCCAGCCCGAGTAAGTTTATGATATCGAACAAGTTTGAGACTAGGGTGGACAAGGGATGGCAGACGATAACGAACTGACGCTGAAAGATCCGGCGGCAGGCAAGAAAAAGAAGCTGATCATGATTATCGCCCTGGCCGTGATTGTGCTGGGCGGCGGTGGCGCCGGTGCCTGGTTCATGCTGGCCGGCGGTGACAAGCCGGCGGCGGAAGCTGCGGGGGAGGGCAAGGATGCCAAACCCAAGGAGGCGGCGCCTCAGCCCTCGCTCTACGTGGGCATGCCGCGCCCCTTCGTGTTCAACGTCTCCGGCGGTCAGCGCGACCGGCTGGTGCAGATCAAGATCCAGCTGATGGTTCGCGGTACTGCCGACGAAACGCTGGCCAAGCAGAATATCCCCCTCATCGAAGGCACCCTGCTGCGGGTCTTCAGTGCGGCCACCAGCGAGCAGCTGATGACCTTCGAGGGCAAGGAGAAGCTGCGCAAGGATTCACTGGAAGAGTGCCGTCGGGTGCTCAATGACCTGGTCTCTTCCCCCGTTATCGAACAAGTGCTGTTTACCGGCTTTGTCATGCAATAAGGGTGAAGCGTGAGCGATCTGTTAAGTCAGGACGAAATTGATGCCCTCTTGCACGGGGTCGATGATGTCGAAGAGGAGGAGATAGGCGCGGCGGGGGATCCCGGTGTCGCCCAGTTTGACTTCTCCTCCCAGGACCGCATCGTCCGTGGTCGCATGCCAACCCTGGAGCTGGTGAACGAGCGTTTCGCCCGCCACATGCGGATCAGCCTGTTCAACATGATGCGCCGCACCGCCGAGGTCTCCATCAACGGCGTGCAGATGCTGAAATTCGGCGAATATGTCCACACCCTGTTCGTGCCGACCAGTCTCAACATGGTACGTTTCCGCCCCCTCAAGGGGACGGCACTCATCACCATGGAGGCGCGGCTGGTCTTCATTCTGGTGGAGAACTTCTTCGGTGGTGACGGCCGCTACCACGCCAAGATCGAGGGGCGCGAGTTCACCCCCACCGAGCGACGCATCATCCAGATGCTGCTCAAGCTGGTGTTTGAGGACTACAAGGATGCCTGGGCGCCGGTGATGGACGTGGGCTTCGAGTACCTCGACTCCGAGGTGAACCCGGCCATGGCCAACATCGTCAGCCCCACCGAGGTGATCGTGGTGAGCTCGTTCCACATCGAGCTGGATGGCGGCGGCGGTGACTTCCACGTGGCCATGCCCTACTCCATGCTGGAGCCGATCCGCGAGCTGCTGGATGCCGGCGTGCAAAGTGACAAGGGCGACACCGACGTGCGCTGGAGCAAGGCGCTGCGCGACGAGATCATGGACGTCAAGGTGGAGCTGCGGGCCAAGTTGCTGGAGACCGAGCTCACCCTGCGCGAGCTGATGGAGCTGCAGCCTGGCGACATCATCCCGGTGGAGATGCCGGAGAACCTGCTGGTGTTCGTGGAGGACTTGCCCACCTTCCACGCCAAGATGGGCCGCACCAAGGACAATGTGGCGCTCAAGATCACCGACAAACTCAAACGCCCGGAAGGGGTCAAGACAGAGATGCATCTGGTGACCCGGGGCGGCGTACGCATCGATGGCGAGGCCGAGCTGGAAGAGCTCGAGCGCAGCATCGGAGACCAACAGCAATAAACGACGGCCTGCCTGGGCAGACCGTCACGAAAACAGCATAAGGAATTCAAGATGAGCGGAACTGAGGAAGAGGATCTGATGGCGGATGCCTGGGCTGCCGCGCTGGAAGAGCAGGTGACTGCCGAAGCCAAGCCCGCTCCTCTCGAGGAGCTCAAGGACGATGCCCCCATCAGTGCCGAGGAGCGGCGCAAGCTGGATACCATTCTGGATATCCCGGTCACCATCGCCATGGAGGTGGGCCGCAGCCAGATCAGCATCCGCAACCTGCTGCAGCTCAACCAGGGCTCGGTGGTGGAGCTGGATCGGGTGGCGGGCGAGCCGCTCGACGTACTGGTCAACGGCACCCTGATCGCCCACGGCGAGGTGGTGGTGGTGAACGACAAGTTCGGTATCCGATTGACCGACGTCATCAGCCAAATCGAAAGGATCAAGAAGCTCAAATGACCAGACTCATAGTGTCACCGTTTGAGGGGCCCCGGATGCTGACCAAGAAGTTCGGTATCCCTTCTTTGTTGGCCGACGTTATCAGCCAGATTGAAAGGATCAAGAAACTCAAATGATCCGTCTCTTTCCACTGTGGCTGCTATCCCTTCCCGCACTGGCCGAACCCGGTGCGGGCGCCAATCCGCCCAGCCTCACCTCCTGGCTGCTCTCCAGTCTGATGGTGATTGGCCTCATCCTGGTGCTCGGTTTCCTGCTCAAGAAAAGCAAGATTGCCACCGCCATGGGCGGCGGCCAGATGCGCGTCATCGCCAGCCTGCCGGTGGGCTACAAGGAGAAGCTGCTGGTAGTCAAGGTGGGCGAGCAGCAACTGCTGCTCGGGGTGACGCCGCAGCAGGTCAACTTTCTCTATCGCCTGGAAGAGCCGCTGGACGAGAGCCAGCCCCAGGCATTTTCCCAGCAGCTTGGCAAATTGATGGGCAAGCATGAAAAAAGCTAACGGCTCACGGCCGCACGGTGGGCTGCTGGTCGGCCTGTTATCCCTCCTGATCCTCTGCTCGCCGCTGGCGCTGGCCCAGGACGGCATGTCGGCGGTCACCATCAAGACCATGGCGGACGGCAGCCAGGAATACAGCCTGACCCTGCAGGTGCTGGCGCTGATGACGGCGCTCTCCTTCCTGCCGGCCATGGTCATCATGATGACCTCCTTCACTCGCATCATCATAGTGCTCGGCATCCTGCGCCAGGCCATCGGCCTGCAGCAGAGCCCCTCCAACCAGGTGTTGATCGGTATCGCCCTGTTCATGTCGTTCTTCATCATGTCGCCGGTGCTGGATCGCATCAACAACGAGGCGCTGCAACCCTATCTGGCCGAGACCATCCAGGCCAAGGAGGCGCTGGAGCGGGCCGAGCTGCCTATCCACCAGTTCATGCTGGCCCAGACCCGGATCAAGGATCTCAACACCTTCATGGAGATAGCGAACGTGCAGGTGGACAAGCCCGCCGACGTGCCGCTGCGGGTGCTGATCCCGGCGTTCGTCACCAGCGAGCTCAAGACCGCCTTCCAGATAGGCTTCATGCTGTTTCTGCCCTTCCTGGTGATAGACCTGGTGGTGGCCAGTATCCTGATGGCGATGGGGATGATGATGCTATCACCCATGCTGGTGTCGCTGCCGTTCAAGCTGATGCTGTTCGTCATGGTGGATGGCTGGAACCTCATTCTGGGGTCCCTGGCCAACAGTTTTGGTCTGGGTGCCGGTGGTTAAGGGCGAACGACGCAAGGAGCGAATGGCATGAGTCCTGAAACCTTTATCGACGTGTTTCGCGAGGCGCTCTGGCTGGTCACCATCATGGTGTGTGCGGTGATCCTGCCGAGCCTCTGCGTCGGCTTGCTGGTGGCCATCTTCCAGGCTGCCACCTCCATCAACGAACAGACTCTGAGCTTTCTGCCCCGTCTCATCGTCACCCTGTTTGCGCTGGGGGCGGGGGCGCACTGGGGCCTGCAGAGTCTGATGGACTTCTTCATGCTGATGGTGAGTCAAATTCCCGAGGTGGTGGGATGAGTAGCCAGGCCGTGCGCCTGCCGCTGCCGCAGGCCGGCAAGGTGCCCGCATGACCTATACAACCGCTCTCATCATGGAGTGGTTGTCTTCCATCGTCTGGCCGTTGGCGCGAGTGAGCGGGCTGCTGATGGTTATGGCAGTGTTCGGCAGCCGGCTGACACCGGCCCGCATTCGTATCAGCCTGGCGCTGGCGCTCACCCTGATGATCGCCCCTCTCTTGCCAGCCATGCCCAGGATAGAGCTCTTCTCCGTCGGCAGTTTTCTGGTGCTGGGGCAGCAGCTGCTCATCGGCATCGCCCTCGGCCTCATGACCCAGTTTCTGATGGAAAGCTTCGTGATGGCCGGCCAGATCATCGCCATGCAGACCAGCCTGGGTTTCGCCACCTTGGTGGATCCCATGAACGGCCAGTCGGCCCCTGTGGTGGGTCAGTTTTATCTGATGCTGGCGACCCTGGTGTTTCTGGCGGTGGATGGCCACCTCATCATGCTGCGCATGGTGGTGTTGAGCTTCGAGACCCTGCCGGTGTCGGACAGCGGCCTCAGCCTGCCCTCCATCCGCGATCTGATCGGTTTTCTCGGGGTCATGTATCAGGCCTCGCTGGTGATGGCGCTCTCCGCCATCGTCGCCCTGCTGCTCATCAACTTTGCCTTCGGCGTCATGACCCGCGCCGCCCCCCAGCTCAACATCTTCAGCATCGGTTTTGCGGTCAGCATGATGTCGGGCCTGCTGATCCTCTGGCTCACCATAGGTGGCTTCCTCGGTCACTTCGACAGCATGTGGGAGCGGGTGCAGGAGACCAGCTGCACCCTCATCGGCACCCAGTGTCTGGGGGGCCAGTAAGATGGCAGTGGGGCGCCGTTATCTGCCGCAGGCCGCGCTGGCCTGCGCCCTTGCATTCGCTCTGCTGAACGGCGGCGAGCGGGCGGGCGTTTCGGCTCGCCCACTCAACCTGTGCGGGGGTCAGCATGGCTGATACTGATCAGGAACGTACCGAACAACCCACGGGCAAACGACTGCAACAAGCCCGGGAAAAAGGGCAGATTGCACGATCCAAGGAGCTGGGCACCGCCAGCGTCCTGCTGGCGGCCGTGTTTGGCCTGCTGATGGTCAAGGAGAGCCTGGCCGGCGCCATGGTCAAAGTGCTCACCATGGGCTTTACCCTGGACAGGGAGCAGGCGTTCGATCCCAACGCCATGATGACCATGCTGCCGGCCCTGCTGCGCGAACTGCTGCAGCCTCTTGGTCTGCTGTTCATGCTGGTGGCCATTGCGGCCTTCGTCGGCAACGTGCTGATGGGGGGGATGAACTTCTCCTCCGAGGCCATGCTGCCCAAGTGGAGCAAACTGAGCCCCCTCAACGGCATCAAGCGGATGTTCGGGGTGCAGTCCCTGGTCGAGCTGGTCAAATCCATCGCCAAGGTGGTGTTCATCACCTTGTTCGCCTGGTGGATGCTCTCCAGCCAGTTCAACCACCTGCTCAACCTCTCCCTCGAGGGCTACCCGGGCGGCATCATAGACGCGCTGGATCTGCTGCTGTGGATGCTGATCATCCTCTGTTGCGCCCTCATTCCCATCGTCGCCATCGACGTGCCGTTCCAGCAGTGGAACCACATGCGCCAGCTCAAGATGACCAAGCAGGAGGTCAAGGACGAGTTCAAGGACAGCGAGGGCAAACCCGAGGTGAAAGGGCGGATCCGTCGCCTGCAGATGGAGATGGCGATGCGCCGCATGATGGGGGACGTGCCCAAGGCGGACGTGGTGATCACCAACCCGACCCACTACTCGGTGGCGCTCAAGTACGATTCCGCTAAGCCTGGTAGCGCGCCCAAGGTGGTAGCCAAGGGTACCGATGAAATCGCAATGAAGATCAGGGAGATAGCCCGGGAGTACGAGATCCCTGTGATGCCCTCTCCGGCGCTGACCCGCGCCATCTATCACGCTACCGAGATAGGCCACGAGATCCCGGAGGGGCTGTTTGCTGCCGTGGCCCAGGTGCTGGCCTATGTCTATCAGCTCAGGAAGTTCCGCCGTGGCCGTGGTCGTCGCCCCAACCCGCTGGCCAAGGATCTGCCCATCCCGCCCGAATTTCGCAAATGACAAACTTCTGACACAGTCAAAATAAAAGCATTGTATTTCAATGCGTTGCATTATTGGCTTGATGTTTGCTTTAATCTGGCATCAGCGGTTTGAGATTGAGAAAAACGATGAAACTCCAGGCATCATTGGGCCGTATCAAAGAGTACAAGTGGCTGTTGACCAAGGGCGTGGGGACGCCGCTGCTGGTGCTGGCCTCCCTTGGCATGGTGGTGCTGCCCATCCCGCCGCTGATGCTGGATATCCTCTTCTCCTTCAACATCGCCCTCTCCATCGTGGTGCTGCTGGTGGCTGTCTACACCCGCCGGCCGCTGGAATTTGCCGCCTTTCCGACCGTGTTGCTGATAGCAACCCTGCTGCGTCTCGCCCTCAACGTCGCCTCCACCCGGGTGGTGCTGCTGGAAGGCCACAACGGCAGTGCGGCGGCCGGCCACGTGATCGAGGCCTTCGGCAACGTGGTGATCGGCGGCAACTACACGGTCGGCATCATCGTCTTTATGATCCTGATGATCATCAACTTCGTGGTGGTCACCAAGGGTGCGGGCCGGATCTCCGAGGTGAGTGCTCGTTTTACCCTGGACGCCATGCCCGGCAAACAGATGGCCATCGACGCGGATCTGAACGCCGGCCTCATCAATCAGGAAGAGGCCAAGAAGCGTCGTCAGGACGTGACTCAGGAAGCCGACTTCTACGGCTCCATGGACGGCGCCTCGAAATTCGTGAAAGGGGATGCGGTGGCGGGGATCATGATCCTCTTCATCAACATCCTGGGCGGCTTCATCATCGGCATGGTGCAACACCAGCTGAGCTTCGGCGAAGCGGCCCAGATCTACACCCTGCTGGCGATAGGTGACGGTCTGGTCGCCCAGATCCCGTCGCTGCTGCTCTCCATCGCCGCCGCCATCATCGTCACCCGTCAGAATACCGATCAGGACATGGGTACCGCTGTGCTGGGTCAACTGTTCGACAACCCCAGAGCCCTCATCATCTCGGCCGGTATCCTGCTGATGATGGGCAGCGTGCCCGGCATGCCCCATCTGGCGTTTCTTAGCCTGGGTGGCGTCGCCGCCGCCGGCGCCTGGTGGCTGCTACGCCGCGAGAAACAGCTGGCCGCCAAGGCCGCCAAGGGCGAGCTGATGCCGGCGAACGCGGAGCAGCCTCACGAGCAGAAAGACTTGAGCTGGGACGACGTGATGCCGGTGGACATCATAGGACTGGAGGTGGGTTATCAGCTTATCCCGCTGGTGGACCGCAATCAGGGCGGCGAGCTGCTCAACCGGATCAAGGGGGTGCGCAAGAAGCTCTCCCAGGAGCTGGGTTTTCTGGTGCCTGCGGTGCATATCCGTGACAACCTGGATCTCGCCCCGAACCAGTATCGCATCACCTTGATGGGAGTCAGTACCGGCGAGGCTAATGTTTACCATGATAAGGAAATGGCCATCAATCCGGGTCAGGTGTTCGGCCAGATCCAGGGGATTGCCACCCGGGACCCCGCCTTCGGGCTGGAGGCGGTCTGGGTTGCCAAGGAGCAGGTTTCCCAGGCGCAGACCCTGGGCTATACCGTGGTGGATACCGCGACCGTGGTGGCCACCCACCTGAGTCAGATCCTCTCCAACCATGCCGCCCTGCTGCTGGGTCACGATGAAGTGCAGCAACTGCTCGACATGATAGGGAAGCATCAGAACAAGCTGGTGGAAGGGCTGGTTCCTGAGGTCATCTCCATGGGTAACCTGGTGAAGGTATTGCAGAATTTGCTCAATGAAGGCGTGCCAATCCGCGATATGCGCACTATCCTGCAGACCCTGGTGGAATATGCCCCGCGCAGCCAGGATCCGGAAGTGCTGACGGCCGCCTGCCGTATCGCCCTGCGGCGCCTGATCGTGCAGGAGATTGCCGGACCGGATCCCGAACTGCCAGTGATCACCTTGGCACCGGAATTGGAACGCATATTGCATCAATCCCTGCAGGCAGGGGGTGGTGATGGCGCCGGCATCGAGCCGGGACTGGCGGAGCGGATGCAGCGCTCGCTGGTGGAAGCCACACAACGACAAGAACTGGAAGGCCAGCCGGCCGTGCTTCTGACATCAGGGATACTGCGCAATACCCTGGCGAAATTTGTCAAGAATGCCATTCCTGGATTGCGCGTTCTGTCTTATCAGGAAGTGCCTGATGACAAGCAAATCCGCATCGTCAGTGCGGTAGGACAGAACTAGTTAGCGGAGATGACGGGTGAAGATTAAGCGGTTTTTTGCCAAGGACATGCGAACGGCTCTGGCCGAGGTCAAGGAGACTCTCGGGCCCGATGCCGTCATCATGTCCAACAAGAAGGTCACCGGTGGGGTGGAGATAGTCGCCGCTGTCGATTATCAGTCCCAGGTGCCGGGACCCAAGGACGCGCCGGTTCGCCGTCAGTTGAACGATGAGAGCGTCAATATCTCGTCTGCCGGCCGGCAGATGACGCGCTCCGCGCCGAGCCCGGCCAAAGAGCAGAATGAACACTATGCCGATACCCTGGCCGCCCTGCTGGCCCGCCAGCAAAAACTGAACCCGGCCGGCCAGGGACTCAACGGCGCTGCGCCTGCCGCCGCCAGCGGTGCTCCCCGCACCCTGGCCGAACAGGGACAGTGGGGAAATGCTCCCGAACCGGCCAAGCCGAAGGCGAGGGCTGCCGCGCCCGGCCGTGCTCCCCAATCCCCTCAGCGGGATCAGGAGATGGAAGGGATGCGCAAGGAGATGGCCAGCATCCGCAAGCTGCTGGAGCACCAGATCTCCGGCCTGATGTGGCAGGAGGTGGAGCGCCGCGAGCCGATGCGTGCCCTGCTTATCAAGGAGCTCAAGAAGATGGGCTTCGACGATGCCTTCGCCGATCAGCTGGCCGGCATGATCCCCGAGGATATGCCGATCCATCAGGCCATGGCCCAGCTGGCCGAGGTGCTGACGGCCCAGCTCAAGATCAGCGAAGACGAGATTCTGCGCCAGGGCGGAGCGGTTGCTCTGCTCGGGCCGACCGGGGTGGGCAAGACCACCACCATCGCCAAACTGGCGGCGCGGTTTGCCATGAAGTACGGTGCCGAGCAGGTGGCCCTCATCACCACCGACAACTACCGGATCGGGGCCCATGAACAGCTGCAGACCTATGGTCGCATCATGGGCTGCCCGGTGCGCCAGGTGCGTGATGCCGAGGAGCTGGCCAATGCACTCTATCAGTTCCGCCACCGCCGGCTGGTGCTGATCGACACGGCGGGGGTCGGGCAGCGGGATATCCGGCTGACCGAACAGCTCGATACCCTGGTCAAGAATGCCAAGGTGCGTATCCGCAGCTACCTGGTGATGTCGGCCACCTCCCAGCGTCGAGTGATGCAGGAGGCGGTGGACCATTTCCGGCGTATTCCATTGAGCGGCTGCATACTTACCAAATTGGATGAGAGTCTGAATCTGGGCGAAGTGATTAACGTGTGTATCCAGAATGCGTTGCCCATCAGCTATATCACTGATGGACAAAGGGTTCCGGAAGATATTCAGGTCGCCAATGCGGCGCAGCTCGTCGGAGCTGCCATGGGCTCGCTGGAGCGGGAAACAGAAGAACCCTATTTCTGGGGCACAGGCTTTGGCGAGGCCGAAGATTCGGAGTTTTATGAGTAACATGTATATGGATCAGGCGAGTGGTCTGCGCAAAATGCGTCAAAACAATCGAGTAAAAGTGATCGCCGTGTCTGGTGGCAAGGGGGGCGTAGGCAAGACCAACGTAACCCTGAACGTGGCGGGAGCCATGGCCGCACAAGGCAAACGGGTGATGGTGCTGGACGCCGACCTTGGCCTCGCCAACGTGGACGTCATGCTGGGGCTGCGGGTGCATCGCAACCTCTCCCATGTATTGGCGGGTGAATGCACCATCGACGACATCATAGTCGAAGGCCCTTACGGCATGATGATAGTGCCGGCGACCTCGGGCACCCAGTCCATGGTCGAGCTCTCGCCGGTGCAACACGCCGAGCTTATCCGCGCCTTCAGCGAGATGAAGACCCAGGTCGACATCCTGCTGGTGGATACGGCTGCCGGTATCTCCGACATGGTGCTGAGCTTCACCCGCGCCGCCCAGGACATCATGGTGGTGGTCTGCGATGAACCGACCTCCATCACGGATGCCTACGCCCTCATCAAGATCCTCTCCAAGGAGCACGGAGTGTTTCGCTTCAAGGTGGTGGCCAACATGGTGCGCTCCTTGCGCGAAGGGCAGGAGCTCTACGCCAAGCTGACCCGGGTGACCGACCGCTTCCTGGATACCTCGCTGGAGCTGGTCGCCTGCGTGCCTTATGACACCAATCTGCGGGCTGCCGTGCGCAAGCAGAAGCTGATTGTCGAAGCCTTCCCCAAGTCTCCGGCCGCACTGGCATTCAGAGCGCTGGCCAACAAGGCGGCAAGCTGGCCCATTCCTAACCAACCCGGCGGTCATCTCGAATTTTTCCTGGAAAATTTGCTGCAAAAGCCGGTCATAGCACAGGAAGGTTCCCGTGAATAAAGCCCAAGCGTACTTGCGTCATCAGGATTCCTACGTGCTGGTCGAGCGCCATGCTCCGCTGGTGAAGCGGATCGCCCAGCATTTATTGGCTCGCCTGCCAAGCAGTGTCTTGCTGGATGACCTGATCCAGGCAGGTATGATTGGGCTGCTCGAAGCCTCCCGCAACTTTGATGGCAGCAAGGGGGCCAGTTTTGAAACCTACGCTGGGATCCGCATCCGCGGCTCCATGCTGGACGAGATCCGGCGCGGTGACTGGGTGCCGCGCTCGGTGCACCGCAACAGCCGCACCATAGCCGAAGCCATCGAAAATGTTGAACAAACCCACGGTCGTGATGCTCGCGACACCGAAGTGGCCGCCCAGATGGGGGTCAGCCTCGCCGAGTATCACACCATGCTGCAGGATGTGTCCTGCGGCAAGATCATCGGCATCGAGGATCTTGGCGTCAGCGAGGATGTCATCGGTCACCCCGATGACGAGCCGGGCAGCAACGGCTTTGATGAACTGGCGGCCGAACGTTTCCAGGGGGCGCTGGCCGAACACATTGCCCGCCTGCCGGAACGGGAAGCGCTGGTGCTCTCCCTTTACTACGATGAAGAACTGAACTTGCGTGAAATAGGCGAGGTATTGAACGTCAGCGAGTCTCGCGTGAGCCAGATACATAGTCAGGCGATGCACAGATTACGCGCGCGTTTAAGAGATTGGCATGTATAAGTGTTTGTACTGGCTACACTGAAACAAAACTCTAAGGCATAATCCGCAAAACAAAACCTGCGATCTGCATCATGTAAGTGAGCCGCTCTGGCGGCTATTTAGGAGGGAATTTTGGACAAGAACATGAAAATCCTCATTGTTGACGATTTTTCAACGATGCGCCGGATTATCAAGAACTTGCTGCGTGACCTGGGATTCAACAACACCCACGAAGCAGACGATGGCAACACGGCCTTGCCAATGTTGAAAAATGGCGATTTTCAATTTGTCGTGACCGACTGGAACATGCCTGGCATGCAAGGCATCGACTTGCTCAAGGCTATTCGCGTCGATGACAAGCTCAAACACCTGCCGGTACTGATGGTGACTGCCGAAGCCAAGCGCGAGCAGATCATTGAAGCCGCCCAGGCAGGCGTCAATGGTTATATCGTCAAGCCTTTCACTGCTGCAACGCTCAAAGAGAAACTCGACAAAATCTTTGAACGAATCGGCTAAGGAGCAGCAGGGATGAAGGCCAAAACGAGTGCAATGATTTCGCTCGATCAGGCAAGGATGCTTGTTGCCCATCTTGAGCAAGGTGAATTCGAACAGGCCGACACTCTCATCGCCGATGCGTGTGCACCCAATGCGGCGGCCCTGTTTGACAAAGTGGGTCAATTGACCCGACAACTGCATGATTCCCTACAAGATTTTCGGCTGGATCCCAGGATCCCCGATCTGGCCACCCATGAAATTCCCGATGCGCGGGAGCGCCTCAGCTATGTCATCGACATGACGGACAAGGCTGCCAATCGCACCATGGATGCGGTGGAAGCCAGTCTGCCTATTGCCGATCGGTTAAATGACAACATTCAACTCGTTCTGCCCAACTGGAATGCCCTGATGAGCAGAGACATGAGTGTTGGGCAATTCAAGTCTTTGTGTCACCAACTGGATGATTTTATTAAGGCTTCTGAATCTGATGCCGATAAATTACGGCAACTGCTGACAGAAATCCTGATGGCGCAAGATTTTCAGGATTTGACCGGCCAAATGATCCGCAAGGTCATCAAGTTGGTCCAGGAAGTTGAAACTAAATTAATAGAAATGCTGACTATGTTTGGTGAGGCATCTGCCGAGCATTCTTCTCGCAGCCTTCCTGTAAGCGGGATTGAAGCCGAAGGCCCCATCATGAACCCTGAGACTCGTTCCGATGTGGTCAATGGTCAGGATGATGTGGACGATCTGCTGTCTAGCCTGGGATTTTAATGGAGTGACGCATGGCCTTCGAAGTTGATGAAGACATACTGCAAGACTTTTTGGTCGAAGCATCCGAAATATTGGAACAGTTGTCTGAACAACTGGTCGACTTGGAAAAGCGACCCGATGACAAGAATCTGTTGAATGCCATATTTCGCGGCTTCCATACCGTCAAGGGCGGCGCCGGTTTTCTCTCGCTGACCGAACTGGTGGACGTCTGCCACGGTGCCGAGAACGTGTTCGACATCTTGCGCAACGGCAAGCGGACCGTGACCGCCGAGTTGATGGACGTGATCCTACAGGCCCTGGATGCCATCAATGTGATGTTCGCCCAGGTGCAGAATCGCGAACCGCCTAGCCCTGCGTCCGCCGAAATCCTTCATGATCTGCACGAGCTCTGCAAACCCGAAGGGGAAGAGCAGCTGTTGACTGCCTCTGCAGGCAGCAGTGCTCCGGTGGAGGCTGCCGCTCCCGTGGTTGAAGAGGTGGCTGTGATTGCCGAGCCGGAGCCTGCGGCCGTGCCGGAACCCGCGCAGGAGGCCTCCGTGGTCAGCGGTGGTGGTTCCATCGATGAGATCTCGGCCGATGAGTTTGAACGCCTGCTTGACGAGTTGCATGGCGTCGGGGGGGCACCTACCGCAGCGGCTAACCCTGCCGCGCCGAGTTCCGGCGACATCACAGATGACGAATTTGAAGCCTTGCTTGACCAGCTCCATGGTCAGGGTCAGCACGGTGGTGCTCCCGAAGTCAACCCGCTGAAATCGGTACAGAAAGAGGTGGACGAGCTGATCGATGACGATGAGTTCGAACGTCTGCTGGATGAACTGCACGGTCGCGGCCAGAGTCCGCAGAGCAGCATGTCTGCCCCGGCGGCGCCCCAGACTCCAGCACCGGCAGCACCGGTTACTCCGGTGCCGGCAGCCAAACCTGCTCCTGCACCTGCTGCGGCCAAGCCAGCCGCCGCGCCGGCAGCGGCAAAACCGGCTCCTGCCCCGGCGCCATCGAAGCAGGCTGCGCCAGCGCCCGCCGACAGTGCGGTGCAAAGCGACACTACGGTACGGGTGGATACCAAGACGCTGGATGTCATCATGAACATGGTGGGTGAGCTGGTGCTGGTACGAAACCGTCTGGTGAGCCTCGGCATCGCCAGCAACGATGAAGACATGTCAAAAGCCGTTGCCAACCTGGATGTGGTGACGGCGGATCTGCAAGGCGCGGTGATGAAGACCCGCATGCAGCCTATCAAGAAAGTATTTGGTCGCTTCCCACGGGTGGTGCGGGATCTTGCCCGAACTCTCAAGAAAGAGATTGAGCTGGTGATGGTGGGTGAAGAGACCGATCTCGACAAGAACCTGGTGGAGGCCCTTGCCGACCCGCTGGTTCACCTGGTGCGCAACTCTTGCGACCACGGCGTCGAGATGCCGGATGTCCGCGAGAAGGCGGGCAAGCCACGGCAAGGTACCATTACCCTGAGCGCGTCCCAGCAGGGCGATCATATCCTGCTCTGCATCGAGGATGATGGTGCTGGGATGGATCCCGAGAAGCTCAAGTCCATCGCCATCAGCCGCGGTGTGCTGGATGCCGATACTGCGGCACGCATGAGCGACAACGATGCCTACAACCTGATCTTTGCTCCCGGCTTCTCGACCAAGTCAGAGATCTCCGATATCTCCGGCCGTGGCGTCGGGATGGATGTGGTGAAGACCAGCATCGTCAGCCTGAATGGCTCGGTGCATATCGATTCGACCTGGGGCAAGGGCACCCGTCTCGAGATTAAGGTGCCGCTGACCCTGGCGATCCTGCCGACCCTGATGGTGGAAGTGGGCGAGCAGACGTTCGCTCTGCCGCTGGGCTGTGTGAACGAGATTTTCCATCTGGATCTGAAAAAGGCCAACATGGTGGATGGACAGCTCACCATCATAGTGCGCGAGAAGGCCATCCCATTGTTCTATCTGCACAACTGGCTGGTCAGAGGCAAAAACCGAAAATCGCGTCAGGACACGGGCCACGTGGTGATTGTCCAGATTGGTACCCAGCAGATCGGTTTTGTCGTGGACAATCTGATTGGCCAGGAAGAGGTGGTGATCAAGCCGCTGGACAGCCTGCTGCAGGGGACTCCCGGCATGGCCGGGGCGACCATCACTAGCGATGGCGGTATTGCGCTCATTCTGGATGTGCCGAGTCTGCTCAAGGCGTACGCCCGTAGACATTGATACCCCAGGCTCAAGGAGTTAGAAGAATAACAATGGCAATCAAGGTATTAGTTGTCGACGATTCAAGCTTCTTCCGTCGTCGGGTCAGCGAGATCATCACTCAGGATCCCATGCTGACGGTCATCGACACGGCCCAAAATGGGCGGGAAGCGGTAGAAAAGGCACAGCAGTTGCGTCCTGACGTGATCACCATGGACATAGAGATGCCGGTGATGGATGGCATCAGTGCCGTGCGTGAGATCATGGCCAAGTGCCCCACGCCGATCCTGATGTTCTCTTCTTTGACCCATGAAGGGGCCAAAGCCACGCTCGATGCGCTCGATGCAGGGGCGCTCGACTTTCTGCCCAAGAAATTCGAAGACATTGCCCGTGACAAGGATGAAGCCGTCCGTCTGCTGCAGCAGCGGGTCAAGGAGATTTCACGCAAGCGCTTCCTGATGTCTGCGCCGGCACGCCCGAAGGCGCCCGAGCCTGTGGCCAGGACACCTCTGAATGCGCCACGTCCGGCAGAACGTCAGGGAGAGCCGCAGCGTGCTGCTCCGGTGGCCGCATTCAAGCGCAGCGGCAAGAGTTATCAGCTGGTGGCCATTGGTACTTCCACCGGCGGCCCGGTCGCCCTGCAGAATGTGTTGACCAAGCTGCCCGGCGATTTCCCGCATCCGATCCTGCTTATCCAACACATGCCGGCGACCTTCACCGCGGCCTTTGCCGCACGTCTCAATGGCCTGTGCCAGATAGGCGTCAAGGAAGCGGAAGACGGCGATGTGCTCAAGCCCGGTCACGCCTACCTGGCACCTGGTGGTAAACAGATGCTGCTGGAAGGCCGTGGTGCCGGTGCCCGTATCCGCATCGTTGATGGCAATGACAAGGTCAACTACAAGCCGTGCGTCGACATTACCTTCGCCTCTGCCGCCAAGACCTATGCCGACAAGGTGCTTGCCATCGTGTTGACCGGGATGGGGGCGGACGGTCGGGATGGTGCGCGTCTGCTCAAGGAGCAGGGCTCCACCATCTGGGCTCAGGATGAAGCGTCCTGCGTGGTTTATGGCATGCCGCAGGCGGTTGCCAAAGCCGGTATTGCCACTGAATCGCTGCCGCTGGATCGAGTCGCACAACGTATCCTGGTTGAGCTGGGTCGCTAACGATGGGCATGTTTGGCCTGATCCTGGCACTGGGAGCCATTGCCATTGCCCAATTGTGGCATGGCGGCAACCTGTTGACCCTGCTCGATGGACCCGCGTTTGTCATCGTGGTGGGGGGAACCTGGGGGGCGGTCATTTTGCAGACGCCGCGCAAGTTCCTGCTGGAAGCGCTCAGGCAGACCCGCTGGATGGTGCTGCCGCCGGACTGGGATCTGGTCGCTCAGGCCGAGAGATTGCAATCCTGGGCTATCTTTGCACGCCAGCAAGGGTTGCTGGCGCTGGAGAATCAGGCCGAGCAGGAGAGTGACGAATTTACCCGTCATGGCCTCACCATGATAGTGGACGGGGTTTCGGTAGACGACATTCGCATGTTGCTGGAAGCGGATATCGATATCGAGCAGGAGCGCAACGAGCACTCTGCCAGGGTCTTCGAGGCCATGGGAGGATACAGTCCGACCATCGGCATCATAGGTGCCGTCATCGGGCTGATCCAGGCGATGTTTCATCTGGAGGAGCCCGCTGCTCTCGGTGCCGGCATTGCCGTCGCCTTCGTTGCCACCATTTACGGGGTCGGCTTTGCCAACCTGCTCTACTTGCCGATCGCCAATCGCCTGCGTGCTTTTCACTATCATTACGCCCTGTTTCAGGAGATGACGCTGGAAGGCCTGATGGCCATCGCCCATGGCGAGAATGGCCCCCAGGTTGAACGGCGGTTGAAGGCTTATCTGAAGGGAGAGTAGCCATGCGCAAGCGCTATCGTTTGCATCTGCAAGGTCGGGAACACCTCGATCGCTGGCTGGTTTCCTACGCCGACTACATGACGCTGATCTTCGCCCTGTTCGTGGTGCTCTACTCGGTGGCACTGGTCAACAAGGACAAGTATCGCGCCGTCATCGACGGCATGACCCAGGCATTCAATCTGATGCAGCCCCGCAGCGATGGCTTGCTGGAGGGGCAGGGCAAGTCGCTGCTGAACAATGAAGTGTCCGCCGCAACCTCTGTGCTGGAAAGTGCCAAGGCCCGTTCACCCTCGCAGGCTCCTATTTCTGGTGTTCCCACTCTGCAAGATGGTATGACTCTTGCGAAGATAGATTCGCAACTGCAGGAGAACATGGGGTCTCTGGTGGATGCCGGAGTAGTCAAGTTGACACAGGATGACAACTGGCTGACGGTGGAGCTGAGTTCCGGCCTGCTGTTTGGCAGTGGCAGCGCGTTTATGAGCTCCAATGCAGATCCGGTGCTCAATACTCTTTCAAGTATCCTGAAACCGGTCGATAACTATGTGAGAGTGCGGGGTTACACGGATAACCAGCAGATAAATAATGAAATTTTTCGCTCCAACTGGACGTTGTCGGCAGCAAGGGCGGAGGCCGTACTCACTGCCCTGATCGCCAAGGGGATAGCCCCGCAACGACTTGCCTACGAGGCGTACGGGGAGTTCTCTCCCTTCTCGGACAACAGTACCGAGCAGGGGCGTTTACAGAATCGCAAGGTGGTGGTCGCTATCTCCAAGTTCGCCTGGGTACCACCTCCGACGCCGACTCCTCCCGTTCAGCCAGTGACGGAGGAGCCGGTCCCGGCAGTTCAGCAGGCAGTCGAGGCAGGAGAGGTCAAGGTGATCTCGCTGCCAGGTGGTGGCATACGCATAACAACGAGGCAGGATTGATACAGTGATTGTTTGGACGGTTGCCAACCAAAAAGGTGGGGTCGGTAAAACCACCACGGTGGTCTCGTTGGCCGGTATTCTGGCTCAGCGTGGTCAGCGGGTGCTGTTGATCGACACCGACCCTCATGCTTCCCTGACCTCATATCTCGACTTTGACTCCGATCGGCTGGATGGCACCCTCTATGAGCTGTTCCAGGCGGTCAAGCCCACGGCGGAGCTCGTCAATAAACTGACGCTGCGTACCAAGTTTGAAAACATCCACCTGCTGCCCGCTTCCATTACCCTGGCCACACTGGATCGGGTGATGGGCAATCGGGAAGGGATGGGGCTGGTGCTCAAGCGGGCACTGCTGCGCATCCAGGATCAATACGACTATGTGCTGATCGACTGCCCGCCCGTGCTGGGGGTCATGATGGTGAATGCGCTGGCGGCCTGTGACCGGATCCTGGTGCCGGTGCAGACCGAGTTCCTGGCGCTCAAGGGGTTGGAGCGGATGATGAAGACGTTTGAAATCATGCAGCGCTCCAAGCGGGAGAAGTTCCGCTATACCGTCATTCCCACCATGTTTGACAAGCGAACCCGTGCCTCGCTGATGACCCTGCAGTCCATCAAGGAGCAGCACGGGAGCGCGGTCTGGAATGCCGTCATACCCATAGATACCAAGTTTCGGGATGCCAGTTTGCTTCACATTCCTCCCTCCATCTATTCGCCGAGCAGCCGCGGCACCTACGCCTATGAGACGCTGCTCAACTATCTTGATGCGCAAGAGCGCCAGCGTGCTCATGAGGTGACATCATGAGAGATACCACCCAAGTCCGGGCCATGGATGATTACTTCCACTCCCTGCTGCTGGAGGATGCCCTGCTGCTTGATGCCGACGAGCCTGACTCCGCGCCCGTCATCCAGCTGCAACGCAAGCCCCAGCCGGTTGCCGAGAAAGTGGCCCAGCCCTATCTGGAGGCGGATCAGCGGCTGGAACAGTTGAGTGAACTGCTGGCCCAGGTCGGTCAGGTACAATATGAAATCGACGCCCTGAGCCATGAAGAGGTGGTCACTGAACCGCTGCAGATCGAGGCCGAAGATGCCCTGCTGCCGGTTGAGCCGGTCTGGCCCGAGGAGATGCCTGAGCCGGTGGCGGCGGATCCCGCGACTCTGGTGGTGACGGAGACCGAGGTGGCGCTGGCGCCACAGGAGGAGGTTGCCCCCTCCACCTGGGAAAACATCGATACCGGCAAGGAGTTTCAGGCCCTGTTTTTTGAAGTGGCCGGCGTCACCTTTGCCGTGCCGTTGACCGAGCTTGGCGGTATTCATCAGCTGGGAGAGGTGTCATCCCTTTTTGGCCAGCCCGGCTGGTACAAGGGGATCATGACGTCCCGCGAGCAGAAGATGAACGTGGTGGACACGGCACAGTGGGTCATGCCGGGCCAGCATCTGGAAATGGATGACTACAAGTATCTGATCATGTTGGGTGAATCCCCCTGGGGACTGGCCTGCCATCATCTGAAGGGAACCGAGTTATTGCACCGTGATCAGGTCAAATGGCGCCATCAGGAGGGCAAACGTCCCTGGCTGGCCGGCATGGTCAAGGAGAAGATGTGTGCCCTGCTGCACGTGAAGGAATTGCTCCTGTTGCTGGAGCGTGGGGTCAACATAGAAGGTCGCTGATAACTTCTGCACTCGGGCTGTTTTATTGCTAGTTTTACCAGTAGACGTTTTCATAAAAGGAATAAAAACATGACAGAAAAGCGCAATATTGCACAGAATCTGGCTGAAGACGAAGTGCTGCAATGGGTCACCTTCCAGCTGGAAAATGAAACCTACGGCATCAACGTGATGCAGGTGCAGGAGGTGCTGCGCTACACCGAGATCGCCCCTGTGCCGGGTGCCCCCGAATACGTGCTGGGCATCATCAACCTGCGCGGCAACGTGGTGACCGTCATCGACACCCGTTCCCGCTTCGGTCTGCCTTCTGGCGATGTGAGTGAAAACTCGCGCATCGTTATCATCGAGGCGGAGAAGCAGGTGATCGGCATCATGGTCGACAGCGTGGCCGAGGTGGTCTATCTGCGTTCGTCCGAGATCGATGCGGCCCCGGCCGTGGGTACCGAAGAGAGCGCCAAGTTCATTCAGGGGGTCAGCAATCGCGATGGCCAGCTGCTGATCCTGGTCGATCTGAACAAGCTGCTCTCCGATGAAGAGTGGGAAGATATCGGTTCCCTCTGATAGGAAGATGATGTGTTGATGATTGAAATTGCCGCCTTGGGGGTGTCCTTGCTGGCGTTGGCGCTAGCCCTGTACGGGGTGTTAGGCAGCCGACGTGGCCAGCGAGAGTCCGAGGCCAGGGTGGAGCTGCTGCAGGGTCAGCTCGAGAGTCTGCGCAAGCAGATGATGGAGCTGCATACCGGAGCCATCGGCATGGGCCAGCGTCTGCAATCCGTCGAGGGGGCCATGCAGCAGGTCAATGACCGCCAGCAGGAGCTGACCCTGCAGGATCCGGAACGTCGCCTGTACAGCCGGGCCGCCAAGATGGTGGAACTCGGTGCCGACCTCGACGAGGTCATGAACGAGTGTGAATTGCCAAAGGCCGAGGCTGAATTGTTGATTTCATTGCGAAAAGGCCGCTCATGATCTATCGGGAAGGCGTCTGCCTTCCTGATTTTCCCGCCCCGCTTTGCGGCTCTTCAAGGCGGGATCTCCCCCACAAATCCTGCTGATAATTGGCATCTTTGAAAAGACGCTTCCCGATACTGTGTTAATATGCAGGCCGCTTCTTTTCACTGATTACATCCTCATGCTGCTTCAAATTCACAACCTGAGCTGCGTGCGTGAAGATCGCACTCTGTTTGAACATCTCTCCTTTGCGGTGGCTCCCGGTGATCTGGTGCAAATTGAAGGTCCCAACGGCGTGGGCAAGACCAGCCTGCTGCGCCTGCTGACCGGCCTGTCTCAGCCTTTTGCCGGTGAAGTGTGCTGGAATGGCGAGAATATTCGCCATTGCCGCGACGAATATCACGCCAATCTGCTCTATCTCGGTCATCAGCCAGGCGTCAAGGCTGCCCTGACACCGCTCGAAAACCTCGCCTTCTACCAGAAACTGCACCATGCGGCCGGTACCAGCGTGGATCTGTGGCGGGTGCTGGCCCAGGTTGGTCTGGCCGGCTTTGAAGACAACCCCACCGGTCAGCTCTCCGCCGGTCAGCAGCGCCGCGTCGCGCTGGCTCGTCTGTGGCTGAGTGACCAGCCGGCACTCTGGATCCTGGACGAGCCGTTCACCGCCATCGACAAGCAGGGGGTGAAGGTGCTGGAGCGGCTGTTCCTGACCCATGCCGAGCGGGGGGGCATGGTGATCCTCACCACCCATCAGGACATGACCCTGATGCAGGGACGGCTGAAGACCCTCTCTCTCACGCCCTTGCTGCAGGAGTAGTTCTGATGTTGCGCGCCGTAATGCACCTGATCCACCGTGAGCTGCTGATGGCCCTGCGCCAGCGCTCCGACATCCTCAATCCGCTCTGGTTCTTTCTCATCGTCATCACCCTGTTTCCGCTGGGGATCGGCCCCGAGCCCAAGCTGCTGGCCCGCATTGCCCCCGGCATCATCTGGGTGGCGGCCCTGCTGGCGGCCATGCTCTCCCTGGAGCGGCTGTTTCGCGACGACTTTGGCGATGGCGCGCTGGAGCAGATGATGTTGATGCCCCATCCGCTGGGCTTGCTGGCGCTGGCCAAAGTGATCGCTCATTGGTTGCTGACCGGCCTGCCGCTGTTGCTCATCTCCCCGTTGCTCGCCATCCTGCTGTCACTGGACATGAACACCTATCTGGCGGTGGTGGCAACCCTGGCGCTGGGCACACCCGTGCTGAGCCTGCTCGGGGCGATCGGGGTGGCCCTCACCGTGGGTCTGCGCAAAGGGGGAGTGTTGCTCAGCCTGCTGATCCTGCCGCTCTATATTCCGGTACTGATTTTTGCCACCTCCGCCATCGATGCGGCGGGGATGGGGCTGCCCTATTCGGGGCAGCTGGCGATTCTGGGGGCCATGCTGGCCGGTGCGCTCACCCTGACCCCGTTGGCGGTCTCGGCGGCGCTGCGGGTCAGCGTGAATTGATGAAAGCGTCTGAAAAAGTGGCCATGGAAGGGCCGTTATAAAAAATATAATTGAGATAGATCAAGAGGATGGCTGCTTATTGCTTTCGGGGGATGTGATGTTTTCCGGCAGTGGGTAAGGTAGGCCTCGCCACGATATTAATAACAGAAAGGTTTTGTGAGCTATGTGGAAATGGTTGCACCCTTACGCTAAACCCGAGCGCGCTTACCAGCTGGCAGGGACCTTGCTGCCCTGGTTTGCCGTGACCAGCCTGCTGGCATTCATCATCGGCACCCTCTGGGGGTTGGCGTTCGCCCCTGCCGATTACCAGCAGGGTGACTCCTTCCGGATCATCTACATCCATGTTCCCGCCGCCATTCTCTCCATGGGGGCCTACTCCACCATGGCGGTCGCGGCCTTCATCGGTCTGGTGTGGCAGCTGCGGATGGCCGACATGACGGTGGCCGCCATCGCGCCGGTCGGCGCCGTGTTCACCTTCATCGCGCTGTTTACCGGCGCCGCCTGGGGCAAACCCATGTGGGGCACCTGGTGGGTGTGGGATGCGCGGCTCACCTCGGAGCTGATCCTGCTGTTCCTCTACCTGGGGGTCATCGCCCTCTACAATGCCTTCAGCGACAAGGTGCTGGCCGGCCGGGCCGCCGGTATCCTGGCGCTGGTGGGGGTGATCAACCTGCCCATCATTCACTACTCAGTGGAGTGGTGGAATACCCTGCATCAGGGCGCCACCATCACCAAGTTTGACAAGCCCTCCATCTCCCCCGAGATGCTGTGGCCGCTGCTCATCATGATCCTGGCCTTTGCCGCCTTCCTCGGGGCTCTCTCCCTGATGCGTTTTCGAAACGAGCTCTTGATGCGGGAGTGGCACCGCCCCTGGGTCAAAGAGATAGCCGAGCAGGAGAAGTAAGCATGCACTTTGCCTCATTCAGTGACTTTCTGGCGATGGGCGGTTACGCCTTCTACGTCTGGCTCTCCTTCGGTCTGACCCTGCTCTGCCTGGTCGGCATCGTCATTTCCACCCGTATGAAAACCCGCGCCCTGCTCGGTGAACTGCGCAGCAAGCAGGCGCGCGAGGCTCGTCGCAAGGCGGCCCAGCAGATGGAGAACACCCTATGAACCCGAGACGCAAAAAACGCCTCACCATCATCCTGGCGATCAGTGCCGGCCTCGCCGCCGTGATCGGCCTGGTGCTCTATGCCCTCAGCCAGAACATCGATCTCTTCTATACCCCGAGCGAGCTGGTGGAGGGCAAGGGGCCGGACAAGATCAAGCCGGAAGAGGGGCAGCGCCTGCGCATCGGGGGTCTGGTGGTACCTGGCTCGGTGCAGCGGGATCCCCAGAGTCTCAAGGTGGCCTTCAAACTGGTGGACAATGGCGGGCATCTGGTGACCGTCGAGTTTGACGGCATCCTGCCGGATCTGTTCCGCGAAGGGCAGGGCATCGTCGCCCAGGGCACCCTCAAGGATGCCACCACGGTCGCCGCCTTCGAGGTGCTGGCCAAGCACGATGAGAACTACATGCCGCCGGAAGTGGCCGATGCCACCAACGGCATGCACTTCAAGCCGGAATATACCGACGCGCAGTTGAAGGGGAGCAAGCAATGATCCCGGAATTAGGACAGTTCTCGCTGATCCTGGCATTTGCCACCGCCCTGCTGCTGGGCAGCTATCCGCTGCTCGGGGCCAAATGGGGGCGCCTTGGCATGATGTCGGCGGCCCGCCCGCTCGCCTATGCCCAGTTTCTGCTGTTGCTGCTGTCGTTCCTCTGCCTGACCTGGGCCTTCATCGACAACGACTTCACCGTGCAGTATGTGGCCACCAACTCCAACAGCCTGCTGCCGCTGGCCTATCGCATCTCCGCGGTATGGGGGGCTCATGAGGGCTCCCTGCTGCTGTGGGTGCTGACGCTGGGGGGCTGGACCGCAGCGGTCGCCATGTTCAGCCGCCGCCTGCCGCTCGACGCGGTGGCGCGGGTGCTCGGGGTGCTCGGCCTCATCTCGGTCGGTTTCACCGCTTTCGTGCTGTTTACCTCCGACCCCTTCACCCGCACCTTGCCCTACTTCCCGGTGGATGGGCGCGATCTCAACCCGCTGCTGCAGGATCCGGGTCTCATCTTCCACCCGCCCATGCTCTACATGGGCTATGTGGGCTTCTCGGTGGCGTTTGCCTTTGCCATCGCCTCCTTGATGACCGGCCGGCTCGATGCCACCTGGGCGCGCTGGTCCCGTCCCTGGACCATGGCCGCCTGGGTCTTCCTGACGCTGGGTATCGTGCTCGGCTCCTGGTGGGCCTATTACGAGCTCGGCTGGGGCGGCTGGTGGTTCTGGGATCCGGTGGAAAACGCCTCCTTCATGCCCTGGCTGGCCGGCACCGCCCTGCTGCACTCGCTGGCAGTCAGTGAAAAACGCGCCACCTTCAAGGCCTGGACCGTGCTGCTGGCGCTTTCGGCCTTCTCCCTGAGCCTGCTGGGTACCTTCCTGGTGCGCTCCGGCGTGCTGGTCTCGGTGCATGCGTTTGCCTCCGACCCGACCCGCGGCCTGTTCATTCTGGGCTTCTTGCTGGCGGTAATTGGTTCATCCTTGCTGCTGTTCGCCTTCAAGGGCTCCCAGGTGAGAAGTCATGGCAAGCACGAGCTGTGGAGCCGCGAAACCCTGCTGCTTGGCAACAACATCATGCTGGTGGCGGGCCTGCTGACCGTGCTGCTCGGCACCTTGCTGCCGCTGGTGCACAAGGAGCTGGGGCTGGGCAGCATCTCCATCGGTACTCCCTTCTTCAACCACATCTACAGCTGGCTGATCATCCCGTTCGCCCTGTTGCTGGGGGTCGGTCCGCTGTTTCGCTGGCGTCGTCAGGAGCTGGGCGAGCTCAAGGGCAAGGTGATGCTGGCGCTCCTGCTGAGCCTGGCCGCCGCCATCCTGCTGCCGCTGCTGCTGGCCGAGGAGTTCAAGCCCTGGGCTGCGCTCGGTATCGGGCTTGGCGCCTGGATCATAGTGACCAGCGTGCAGGAAACCTGGGCGCGCGCCACCCACAAACACAGCTTTGCCGTCGGTGTACGGCGCCTTGGCAACAGCCACTGGGCCATGATCCTGGGCCACGTGGGTCTCGCGGTGAGCATCATCGGCATCGCCTGTACCCAGAACTACAGCATCGAGAAGGACTTGCGCATGCAGGCCGGCGATCGGGTCCATTTTGCCGATTATGAGTTCGTCTTCACCGGTATCAAGGAGAAGAACGGCCCCAACTACGACGGCTTCAAGGGCGTGCTGGAAGTGCACAAGGATGGCAAGCAGGTGGCCCTGCTCAAGCCGGAGAAGCGCATGTACAAGGTGACCCGGATGCCGATGACCGAGGCGGCCATCGATGCCGGCTTTACCCGTGACCTCTATGCGGCCCTTGGCGAGCAGCTCGACAACGGCGCCTGGGCGGTGCGGATCTACTACAAACCCTTCGTGCGCTGGATCTGGTTCGGCGGCGTCTTCATGGCCATTGGCGGCGTGCTGGCGATGCTGGACAAGCGCTACCGTTTCGGTCGTCGTGAAGAGGAGGCCAAGGCATGAGCAAGAAGACCTGGTTGTTTCTGATCCCCTTCATCGTCTTTCTGCTGGGGGCCGTGTTTCTGTTCAAGGGGCTCTACTCCGATCCCACCAAGCTCGAATCCGTGATGGTGGGCAAGGAAGTGCCCGTGTTCACCCTGCAGGATATCTATGACCTCAATAAGCAGCATGACAGGAGCATTCTCAAGGGACGCCCCATGCTGCTCAACGTCTGGGCCACCTGGTGCCCGACCTGCTACGGGGAGCACACCTACCTCAAGGAGCTGGCGGGGCAGGGGATCTATATCGTCGGCATGAACTACAAGGATGAGCGGGCCAAGGCCATCAACTGGCTGGCGGAGCTCGGCAATCCCTATCAGATCAATCTGTATGATCCCGACGGCATGCTGGGGCTGGATCTGGGGGTTTACGGCGCGCCGGAGACCTTCTTCATCGACAGTCAGGGCATCATCCGCTATCGCCACGTGGGTGACGTCAACCCCGAGGTGTGGGCATCGACCCTCAAACCCATCTATGACGCCATGAAGTGAGGGAGAACCCGATGAGAATCTTGATTGCATCCCTGCTGCTGCTGGCGGGACTGGGCGGGGCAGGTCAGGCGCTGGCCGCCATCGATGTCTACACCTTCGACAACGACGCCCAGGAGCAGACCTTTCGTGAACTGACCAAGGAGCTGCGCTGCCCCAAGTGCCAGAACCAGGACATCGCCGACTCCAATGCGGGCCTTGCCAAGGACTTGCGTGACAAGACCTACCAGATGGTGCGTGAGGGCAAGGAGAAGCAGGAGGTGGTGGACTACATGGTGGCCCGCTACGGCAACTTCATCCTGTACAACCCGCCGCTGATGGCCTCCACCCTGATCCTCTGGCTGGGGCCGCTGCTGGTGATCGTGGTGGGCATAGTCCTGGTGGTGGTGCGCAGTCGCCGTCGTCCCGCGGCAGCTACGCCGGCGGATAGCGCCCTGAGCGCGGAGGAGCAGCGTCGTCTGGCTGCCCTGCTCAAAGAGGAAGAGAAACAATGACCGCATTTTGGATAGTGATCGCGGCCCTGCTGGTGCTGGTGAGCCTGGCACTGGTGTTGCCCCTGTGGCGGGGAGAGGGCCGGCAGAGCATCAGCCGCTCGGCCCTCAACAAACAGCTCTATCGTCAGCGTCTGCTGGAGATCGGCGAAGAGCGCGAACAGGGGGTGCTGGCGGAAGAGCAGGACACCCTGATCGAGTTGCAGCGCAGCCTGCTGGACGACATCCCCGACGTGGAGCAGACCGCTCGCGGCGGCAAGAGTCTGATCTGGATCCCGGGTGTGCTGGTGCTGCTGGTGGTGAGCCTGGGGCTCTACTACAAGCTCGGCGCCTGGCAGGAGGTCAGCCGCTGGCAGGACGCCAGCAGCCGGTTGGGCGAGCTCAGCAACCGCATCTTGGTGGAGCGCAATGCCGAGGTCACCGAGCAGGATCTGCTGGACTTCACCCTGGCCCTGCGTACCCGCCTGAAAGAGGAACCGAACGATTACCGCGGCTGGCTGCTGCTGGGCCGACTGTCGCTGGATGGCAATGATCCCGATATGGCCCGCGAGGCGCTGGAGCGGGCCTACGGGTTGGCACCACAGAAGGGGATGGTGGCGGTGCCCTATGCCCAGGCGCTGATGATGACAGGGGATGACGCGCAGGCCGATCAGCTGCTACGGGGGGTCATCGCCCAGGATCCGGCCAATATCGAGGCGCGCTCCGTCTACGCCTTCATGGCCCTGCAAAAAGAGGACTTCAAGACCGCCCTGCAACGCTGGCGCGAGATGCTGCCGCTGATGGAGAAGGGCTCGACCCGTTACACCATGGTGGAGCGCTCCATCGACTATGCCGAGCAGCAGTTGAAGAAACGCGGCATGGCCAGTGCGGCCGTGCCGGCAGAGGCGAGCGGACAGAGCACCGCCTCCGCCCAGGTGCTGGAGGTGAAGGCCGGTGAGTTCCCGCTCAAGGTGACGCTGGCCGATGGCATTGCGCTGCCGGAGGATGCCCATCTGTTCGTGTTTGCGGTGATCCCCAACGGGCCGCCCATGCCCATCGCGGTCAAGCGCATCCCAGGCCCGCACTTCCCGGTGACGCTGTCGCTGGGTGACGGCGATGCCATGATGGAGGGCTACAAGCTGGCTGCCTATCCCGAGCTGCAGTTCAAGGCGCGCCTCTCCCGTGGCGGCAACGTCATGAACAAGGAAGGGGCGTTCGAAGGGGCCTCGGTCCCGGTCGCCACCGGCTCAATTCCTTCAGCGCCGATTGACATCCGCATCGATCACGCCCTCTAATACGCCTCTGGCCCGGCCCTCGATGGGGCCGGGCTGCCTATAATTCAGATTAATCACAATAAAAAGCTAGGACTTCCATATGCATGTGCGTGTAGGGGCATTGACGGTGGCCTTGTTGCTGGGTGGCTGTGCTGGCGGCCCGCCCAAGCCGGGCCCCGAGAGCCTTGACCTCAAGGAGACGCCGAGCCGGCCCGAAGCGACCAGCACGGCCAGTGACAGCCGTGACCCGTTTCAGGGTGCCAACCGGGCCATGTGGGCCGTCAACTACGATGTGCTGGAGCCCTACGTGGCTCGCCCCGTGGTGCACGGCTACGCCCGCTACGTTCCGCAGGGAATGAAGGATGGCATCGAGAATCTGGTGGAGAACTTCAACGAACCGAGCAGCATGGTCAACCACCTGCTGACCGGCGACTTGAAGGGGGCGGGTACCAACCTGGGCCGCTTCACCCTCAACACCACTGTGGGTCTGCTGGGTATCTTCGACGTGGCCAAGCATGCGGGCCTCGAGCGCAACAAGCTGGAGCTCTCTACCGTGCTCGGGCGCATGGACATAGGCGAGGGGGCCTACGTCATGGTGCCCGTCTATGGCCCCACCACCACCCGCGAGATAGTGGGGGATACCATAGACGTGCTCTACTTCCCCTACTCGCTGCTGACTTTCCCGCTGAAAGCGGTGCACTGGGCGCTGAATGGTCTGGGTACCCGTTCCAAGCTGATCGATCAGGAGCGGATCATAGACAACGCGCTCGATCCTTACGCCCTGACCAAGGACTTCTATCTGCAGTACAACCAGAACAAGGTGACCGGTCGTCAGACCGAGCTCAAGCAAGAGCAGCAGGAGAAGAGCGACGACAGCAACCTGGATGACTATCTGGACGAGATTGACCAGTGATGCCTGTGCATCCCGGCTCGAATGACAAAGGCGCCTGCGGGCGCCTTTTTGCTGCGCTGGCTGCCCTCGCGCCCATAAAAAACGCCCCGCAAGAGCGAGGCGTTCTGGCAAGAGTGTGGCGCTATCAGGCAGCCAGGTTCTTGGCCACGAATTCCCAGTTGACCAGGGCCCAGAAGGTTTCCATGTACTTCGGACGCAGGTTGCGGAAGTCGATGTAGTAGGCGTGCTCCCACAGGTCGACGGTCAGCAGCGGGGTGGTACCGGCTTCGGTCAGCGGGCAACCGGCGTTGGAGGTGTTGACGATGGCCAGGGAGCCGTCAGCCTTCTTCACCAGCCAGGTCCAGCTGGAGCCAAAGTTGCCGATGGCAGACTTGGTGAACGCATCCTTGAACTCGGCGAAGGAGCCGAACGCCTTGGTGATGGCATCGGCCAGGGCGCCAGTGGGCTCGCCACCGCCGTTCGGGGAGAGGCAGTGCCAGTAGAAGGTGTGGTTCCAGATCTGGGCGGCGTTGTTGAAGATGCCACCAGTGGAGGTCTTGATGATCTCTTCCAGAGACTTGCCTTCAAACTCGGTACCCGGCACCAGGTTGTTCAGGTTGACCACGTAGGTGTTGTGGTGCTTGCCGTGGTGGTATTCCAGAGTTTCCTGGGAGATGTGCGGTTCCAGAGCATTGATTGCATAGGGCAGAGCGGGAAGTTCGAATGCCATTTTCTACTCTCCATTGGCTGGCCGTGCGAAGGCGACGGTTGCAAGACATTGCGTACTCTTTTCTATTTTGAAAAGAATTGTTCTTGAAGTGATGGGGCCAGTTGGCCCAAAGCCCATCGATTGTACCAGCATCAAAGATGGCCTAACAACTCTTGATTCTCGCCATGATCCGGATCAAGCTGCGGCGTATTGATTCGTCACTTCTTGCTGTTGCCGCGGTTTGCCAGTTTGTGGTCTGCCCGGATTGCAGTAGAATGGCCGCCGAAATCGCTCTAGTGAGGCACCTATGGAAACTATTGAAAAGATCAAACAGCAGCTGGCTGAAAACCCCATCATTCTGTACATGAAGGGCTCCCCCAAGCTACCCAGCTGCGGTTTCTCTGCCCAGGCCTCCCAGGCCCTGATGTCCTGTGGCGAGCCGTTTGCTTACGTCGACATCCTGCAAAACCCGGACATCCGCGCCGAGTTGCCGAAGTTTGCCAACTGGCCCACCTTCCCGCAGCTGTGGGTCGAGGGTGAGCTGGTCGGCGGCTGCGACATCATGATCGAGATGTTCCAGGCTGGCGAACTGCAAACCCTGATCAAGGAAACTGCCGCCAAGCACAAGCAGGATGACGCTGCCGCCGAATAAGGCCGCCATCGCATCATGCAAAAAGGGGAGCCATTGGCTCCCCTTTTCTTATGCTGCAAGCAGGTATCAGGCGATGCGCTCGATGCGCGCCAGATAGAAGCCGTCGAAACCGGTGGCCGCCGGGCTCACGGTGTGATCACTGAGCAGGCGGAAGTTGTCGTTGGCGGCGAGGAATTTGTCCACCTGCTGGCGGTTCTCCTCGGGCAGGATGGAGCAGGTGGCGTAGACCAGCATGCCGCCCACTTTCACCATCTGGCTGTAGCGCTGCAGGATCTCTTCCTGCAGGGCGACCAGCACCGGCAGCCGCTCGGCGGTATCGCGCCACTTGGCATCCGGATTGCGCTTGAGCACGCCAAGGCCGGAGCAGGGCACGTCCAGCAGCAGGCGATCCGCGCTCTCTTTGAGGCGCTTGACGGTCTTGCTGCTGGTGATGACCCGGGTCTCCACGTTGTGGGCACCGGCGCGGCGGGCGCGTTGCTTGAGGTTTTCGAGCTTCCACTCTTCCACGTCCATCGCCAGCAGGCGGCCCTTGCCCTTCATCATGGCGGCCAGATGCAGGGTCTTGCCGCCGGCACCGGCACAGGCGTCGATAACCCGCATGCCGGGGGCTACGTCCAGCGCCGCCGCGATGTGCTGGGAGCCGGCATCCTGCTGCTCGAACCAGCCGTCAGCAAAGGCGTTGGTGCGAAACAGGGCGGCATCCGAGGTCACTTCCAGGGCGCTCTCAACCCCTTCCACCGGTACAGTGGTGACCTGCTCTTTGGCCAGCGCCGCCTGCAGCTCGTCACGGGGGCACTTGAGGGTGTTGACCCGCAGGTAACGCTTGGGCATGGCGGTCAGGGCGGCACGCTCGGCCGGCCAGGCATCGCCCAGCTGTTCGCTGCCGAGCTTTTCCAGCCAGGTCGGGCAGCCATCCATCAGCACCGGGTTTTTCTTGGCTTCGGTCAGGCGGCGACGAAACGCCTCTTCATTGAAGCGATCCAGGGTCGGGTGGTTGGGTTGAGCTATCTTGTGGAAAGCATGCCAGCTATGCAGCAGCGGCCAGACGTGCTTCTCGGCCTGGCGGACCTGAATACCGGTCAGGGCGCAGTAGAGGCTGAGGCGACGCAGCAGATCGCCGGTGACCAGGGCAATCCTTGCCTGTTCTTGCGGTTTGAGTTCGATGCCGGAGAAGTGACGGGCATAGGCGCGATCCAGGGTGAGACCCTGGCCCAGCACATCGTCAACAATGGCAACGACCAGGTCCCCGAGACGGGGCAACAGTGGGGATTTGAGCATGAGATTAACCTTGGTCAGAAAAAGACGAACCGTCGCCATGGTGACGCGGCTCAAAAACTGATAAATCCGCGCAATGATAGGGGCTAGACAGGGTTGGTGCAACACTCCCCATTCGGGGAAGATAGGGTGGATGCTGCTGGACTAATCGGACCAGCAGGCGAATGATGCCGGTTGCAGTTCAGGTGAGTGCATTTTAAAAGGACTAAAAAGATGCAGTTGATGAAATTTTCTCCCTTGGCGCTGGTGGTTGCCAGCTTGATGAGTTCGGGCGGTCTTGCCGCCAAAGAGTGGGATACGGTCGCGGCGCGCGCCACTGCCGCCGACGGTTATGAAGTGCGGGCCAACCAGTTTCGGGTGGCCAAGGTGCCCATCGATTATTTTGCCGGACTGCAAGCCGGGGCGCGTTCGCTGACCCTGCCGCTGCCCGACGGGGGAGAAGTGACCTTCACTCTGCAGGCCTATGACCTGCTGCCGGCCGATCAGGCGGCCAAATTCCCCGAAATCAAGACCTTCAAGGGTCACAATCCGGCGGCGCCGGTAGAGACGGGGCGCTTTGATCTGGGGCCGCTGGGTTTCCACGCCATGTTCACCCATCAGGGCAAGACGGTGTTCGTCGATCCCCTCAGCAATGCCGAGGGGTATGCCGTCTATTACCAGCAAGACGCCTACAGCAGGTTGGCGGAGGAAGCGGACAAGGTTATCGGCAGCGATGCCAGCAAGGCGCTGGCGCACAAGGTGCAGGTGGATGGCAACGCGCGCAAGCGCTACGTCATCGCCATCTCGGCGGCGGGGGAGTACACACAGTTCCATGGCGGCTCCAAGGTGCTGGCCACCGCGGCCATCGCCACCCTGCTCAACCGGGTCAACGAGGTGTACCAGCGCGACGTGGGGGCCGAATTTCAGTTGGCCAGTGGCAACGACAACATCATCTTTACCGATCCGGGCAGCGATCCCTTCACCAATAGTGACGCCGACGTCGATATCAACAGCGTGGTGCAGGCCAATGCCCAGACCCTGCCCAGCACGCCGCTGGGACCGTTCGACATTGGCCATGTGGTCAATACCGGAGGCGGCGGTCTGGCCGGCCTCGGCGTGCTCTGTATGGCTGACAAGTCGGCCGGCATGACAGGTTCCGCCACCCCGGTGGGGGATGCCTTCTTTATCGACTATGTGGCCCACGAGATCGGCCACCAGTTCGGCGCCGATCACACCTTCAACGGCACCACCAACAGCTGTGGCGGCGACAACCGGACGCCAGAGCAGGCCTGGGAGCCGGGCAGCGGTACCTCCATCATGGCCTATGCGGGCATCTGCGGGGAGGAGAACATCCAGCCCCACAGCGACCCCTATTTCCACAGCAAGTCCATCGAGCAGATGCGGGCGCATATGGCGACCGTGCCGACCTGTGGCACCTCCATCGATCTTGTCAACAACGCGCCCCAGGCGGCGGCCGGGGCCAGCCGCATCATTCCGGCCAACACGCCGTTCGCGCTCAAGGGGGCCGGCGCCGATCTGGACGGTGATCCCCTGACCTACACCTGGGAGCAGATCGATCTGGGGACTGAGTCGAGCAGCCTGGCCACCATGGTGGACGACGGCAGCCGGCCGCTGTTTCGCTTTGTCTCCCCCACCAGCTCACCGGAGCGGATCCTGCCGAGCCTGCCCTCCCTGCTCTCGGGCACGCTCGCCAAGGGCGAGGCCTGGCCCACCACCAACCGGGATCTCAACTTCCGGCTGACGGTGCGTGACGGCAAGGGCGGTGTCGCCAGCGACGACATGAAGGTACAGGTGGTCAATACCGGCAGCGCCTTCCGGCTGACTGCGCCGCTTGGGGTGTCGTTGACGCCGGGGGCAAGTCAGGCGGTCAGCTGGGACGTGGCCGGCACCAACCTGGCACCGATCAGCTGCAGCAAGGTGGACCTGCTCCTGACCCAGAGCGAGGGAACCAGCTGGAGCAGCCTGGCGGTCAGCCAGCCCAACAGCGGCTCGGCTACCGTGACCCTGCCGGCGGATCTGGCCAGCGACGCCCGTCTGAAGGTGGCCTGCAGCGACAACATCTTCTTCGCCATCAGCCCGGCCAAGCTGCCGGTCGTCCAAAGCGGCGGCAGCTCGGGCGGTGGCGGTGGTGGCGCCCTCGGTCTCTGGACCCTGGCGCTGGCCCTGCTGGGCTGGCAGCGGAGGCGCGGATGAGGGCGGCCTGGCTGGTGTTGGCGTCCCTGCTCGGCGGCTGTCAGGCTGACGCCGATACCCTGGAGCAGGCGGTCAGCGCCAGCCTGGCCAAGCAGGATTACCGGCTGATCGTGCGGGCCGGGCGAGGCGAGGTGGCGCCCGGCATAGCGCCGGCAGAGCAGGCTTCGGCCAAGGCCCGCTGCGGCGTGCGCTATCTGGAGGGGCTGGGGGATGTAATCAAGCCAGGCCAGCAGGAGGCCCAGGCCAAGCTGGCGGCCTACGCGGCCGACTACAACCGGCGCATGCTGGCGCACTGCCCACCATTACCGGCAACGGATCGGCAGTGACAGAGGGTCGTCAAGGTCAACAGGGGGAGGCGCTAGCCTCCCTCTTTTTTACGGCTGTCATTTGCCGGTCACAAGGCTTGTACCCATGGCGTGCTCGTCGCACAATGCCTGCACGCATGGCCGCATGGGCGGCAAAGAGAGAAGGAAAATCAAGATGATGGATGTAGCCGATCTGCGCCGTGAATACACCCGGGGTGGACTGCACAGGGCCGATCTGCCGGCCGAGCCCCTCGCCCTGTTCGAGAAGTGGCTGGCCCAGGCGTGCGAAGCCAGGCTGACCGACCCCACTGCCATGGTGGTGGGCACAGTGGATGCCGACGGCCAGCCCTGGCAGCGCACCGTGCTGCTCAAGCACTACGACGCCGAAGGCATGGTGTTCTACACCAACATGGGCAGTCGCAAGGCGCATCAGCTGGAGGGCAACCCCCGCATCAGCCTGCTGTTTCCTTGGCACACCCTGGACAGACAGGTGCACGTGACCGGCCGGGTGGAGAAGATGAGCACCTTCGAGGTGATGAAGTATTTCCACAGCCGCCCCAAAGACAGCCAGATCGCCGCCTGGGTCTCCAAACAGTCGACCCGCATCTCGGCGCGCGGCGTGCTGGAGGCCAAGTTCCTCGAGCTCAAGCAGAAGTTTGCCAATGGTGAGGTGCCGCTGCCGAGCTTCTGGGGCGGTTTCCGGGTGCGCATCGACACGGTCGAGTTCTGGCAGGGGGGCGAGCATCGCCTGCACGACCGCTTCTACTACACCCGCGAAGGGGAAGGGTGGCACATCGAGCGGCTGGCGCCCTGAGTGCCCCGCTAGCCTTTTGCTGCTGACAAGGAGTCTGTATGCGTCTGTATGGCGATCTGAAGTCCGGCAACTGCTACAAGCCCTGGCTGCTGGCCCGCTGGCTTGAGCTGCCCCTCGAATGGGTGCCGGTGGATGTGCTGGCGGGGGAGACCCGCACCCCCGACTTTTTGGCCCTGAACCCCAACGGCAAGATCCCGGTGCTGGAGCTGGCCCAGGGCGACACCCTGGCGGAGTCCAACGCCATCCTCTTCTACCTGGCGCAGGGGTCGTCCCTGTGGCCGGCCGAGCCGCGTCAGCAGGCCGAGGTGCTCAAGTGGCTGTTCTTCGAGCAGTACAGCCATGAGCCCTATATCGCGGTAGCTCGTTTCATCGTTCACTATCTGGGGCGGCCGGAGTCCCAGGAGGCGCGCCTCGACGGACTCAAGGCCGGCGGCGAGAAGGCGTTGGCGGTGCTGGAGCAGCGGCTCAAGCAGAGTTCCTACCTGTGCGGTGAGGCGCCGACCATCGCCGACATCGCACTGTACGCCTACACCCATGTGGCGGAAGAGGGGATCTTCTCGCTGCAGGGCTGGCCCGCCATCCGGACCTGGATTGCCCGTATCGAGGCGCATCCCCGCCACCTGAGCCTGCCTGCTGCCTGTCAGGCCGGCTGATGGAACTGCTGATCGAGCGCGCCCTGTGGCAGCCCCACTGGGCACCGGTGCTGCAGGCCTGGCAGCGGCAGGGCCATGGCTGGCAGTTGCTGCAGAGCAAGGTTGATGAGCGTTTGCCGAGCGATACCGGCGGACTCTGGTCCTGTTGCCCGCCCGATGGCGTGTGTTCGGCCAGCGCGCTGCTGGCCGCCTGGCTGGACGGCGATCTGCCCGGCCAGCAGGCCGTTGATCCGAGCCGGCAGATCCTCATCTGCGGATCGGCCTCTCTGCTGACCCTGGCGCGAGAGGAGGGGCTGCTGACCCTGGGAGGGCTGGGGGCCGATCTGGCGCTGACGGCGCAGGACGATCTGGGCGCCGTGCTCAACCGCCTGCTGGCCCGCCGCCTGACGGTGCCGGTGCTGGCCGAGCCTCCCTCCCGGTCGGAACCCGCCCTGCAACTGCGCCCCCTGCTGGCGTGCGATGAAGCCGAGGTGGTGCGCTATTGCAGCGATGCGGCGCTCGCCCGCTACACCCTCAACATTCCCCACCCCTATCCGCCGGAGGCGGCCCGCGACTGGCTGGCCGGCTGCTGGCGCAAGGCGGCGCTCGGATTGGGCTGGAGCTGGGCGCTGACCCTGCCGGCAGGCGAGGGCCAGGCGCCGCTGGTGGGGGTTATCTCGCTGCACTGGAACGGCGAGCTGGCCTGGTGGGTGGGTGTGCCTTGGCAAAATCGCGGGCTGGCGACCCGGGCCGCCCGGCTGGTGAAGTCCTTTGCGTTCGACCGGCTGCAGCTGCCGGTGCTTACCGCCCGCCACATGCCGGACAACCATGCCTCCGGCCGGGTAATGGCCAAGCTGGGCATGCGCTATTGCGGCCGACGGGCATTGAGTGGCCAGCGCCAGAGCTTGAGCCAGAACCAGAGCGAGGTGAGCTACTGGCAGTTGACACGAAGCCTGACGCTGGCGGCGCCGGTCGAACGCCAGCTGGCCCCCCTGCTGGCCGACGAGCGGGTGGTGGCGGCCATCCTGCAGACACAGGTCGGGGAGGGGGCGCCGCAGAGGCTGGCGCTGTTCATGACAAATCGGGATGAGGCAGAAGAGGGCGAGCCCGCCGCCGCGCCGCCGCGCTCCCTGGATACTGGCGGGCCGTTGGCGGTGGAATACTACGACCAGGAAGCGCTGGCGCAGGCCGAGCCGGAGCAGCTCCATCTGCTGCGCGGCCTGCTGCTGAAAGACGCCGAGGAGCAGGGGCTGGACTACCTGCTGCAGCTGGCCAGCCTGCAGCGCCAGGGACCTGTGTTGCTGACCCTGGCTGAGCGGGGCCAGCGCCTGCGCTGGCTCGCAAGGGAGGAGCGCAGGCTCGCCCTGCTGGCCGCTGAGCCGCTTACCCATCGCTATCATCTGCTCGACTTGCTGGTGGCCTTGCCCGCTCTGCTCGATGAGCTGGCCGATCGCTGGCATCGGGATGCCGACGACACTCTGGCCTGGCTGGCACGGGCCGAACCGCCGCTGCTCAACGCCTATCGAACCGCCATCACCAGCCTGCAACCGGCCGATCTGCATGAGTTGCTGGCGCAGGTGGCGGATCGTTTTCCTGAGTCCACCCTCCCATTTCTGGACAAAGATGCTCAGGGCGGCGGGCAGTTTGTGGAATAATGCCCGCTCTGCTGTACGAGGAGTAACGCTGTATGCTGAGAACCGAGCGCCCTGGCGACATGCTGCCGGTCTATGACCTGGTGAGTGCCGCCTTTGGCCGTACCGACGAGGCCGAACTGGTCAACCGCCTGCGCGAATGCGGCGCCGCCGTGGTGACCATGGTCGAGGAGGAGGAGTACGAGTTCATGGGGCACCTGATGCTGAGCCCGATCACCATTAACGGGGTGGAGGGGCCCTGGCTTGGTCTCGCGCCCGTGGCGGTCCACCCGGATTGGCAGGGGCAGGGGATCGGCTCGGATCTGGTGCGCGAGGGGCTGGATACGGCGCTGGAGATGGACTGGAAGGCGGTGGTGGTGCTGGGTGACCCGACCTATTACAGCCGCTTCGGTTTTCGCCCCGCCAGCGAGTTTGGCCTGCACTGCATCTATGAAGTGCCCGCCGACTGCTTTATGGCGATGGAGCTGCAGGAGGGCGGTCTGGCTGGCGTGCAGGGTGAGGTGCTCTACCACCCGCTGTTTGACGAACTTCCCGAAGAACAATGAGCCACGCAAACGGCAGCCAAGGGCTGCCGTTTTGTTATCTGAACGCGCTGCAGGCCCCGTGCGAGCGTCTCCCCTTGAATAGCTGATGGTTATTTCTTCTTCGCTTCATCATTGCAGGCCAATATCCACGAGCACACCGGTGAGCTAATGCCACTTTGCTCCGTGCTGGGATATATAGTGCGTACCACCTTTATCTGGAAATCATGGTGCTGCCCTGCAGCCTGATGGCACCTTGCTGCATTTTTGGGGGGCTCTTTTCGAAATATATTGTTACAACTTTTTCTCGGCAATATCTGTTTTTGTCTAACGGGTAACATTTTCTGGTTAGACCTCATTATTGATGTTTGACTCAAATGAGGATTGGAAGGTAGGTTGTGCAATATATAAACAAGGAGGCTTGATACGGTTGCCTTGGCTTTAATTGTTAATATCTTCCTTGCCTTGTATATCGGTAGTGCTGCTGTCATGCATATATTGACGATGCTGATATGGCAGCCTATTTACACCTCTCATAGAACAACAACCATATGCTCGGTCATGATGACATGGCCCGCCAGACTATTGCCTGAAATATTTAATAATCTGGGAAGCAATGAGCGCTGATAGGGATATATAATATGAAAAAACTTTCAGAAATAATCCATCGTGAAGTTTCACAAGGGCGTCGGGATTTTCTGACGTTCTCCTCCATGTCGCTGATAGGCCTGGCTGCCGGCACTGTCTTCCCAGCCCCGGTGAAAGCCGCTATTGCTGTCCTGAATAGTGGCAATTTCGCCGAGCTGGATGCGATCAATTTTTACGTGATGGCATCTAATCAGCCCGTCGTTGATTCGAACCGGGTCAACTTTGTACAAGAAACCGATGAAGCGCAATATCTTGCCCAAGTGATGTTTCAAGAGCTGATGAAGTTCGAATTCCAGTATCAGAACAGCTCATTGAGCGAAGCGTTAGGCCCTGGCATGAAGCCTAACAATAATGTGCTGACCATGAGTGATGGCATCAACTCGGTCAATGCTATTTACAGCAGCAACCGACGCTATTTTACCGATAATATGGTTGAATATGTGAGTGGCTTGTTGCAGAACTCATATAGCAAGCAAACCAATGTCACTGTGGCAGACCGGAAGCTGTATAACTCCTGGGATATGGTGAAGGTAAATGCAAATATCAAGCAAGCTGAAAAGGGAACACAATTTAAAGAAATTATCGATCAGCTATACTCTGTCGCTACCCATTATTGTCAAAGCGGAAAGTTAACCGGCTACAAAGCAGCGGGGGAAAACTGGGCTCGTCAACTTATCGAGCATTACTCCAAGAATGAGGTGTTAGAGGAACTGATCAGCTCTTTCAAAGTTCAGGAGTATCTGGGATCAGGTTCATCGTTTGAAAAGGCGATGTGGCAAGTCTACAACACCATCAATAAAGTAAGAGCGCTCAATATATCATCCGGTCGTCGCATCACCGAGGACGAGCTGAAAAAGTTTGAACGTACCTTGGCGGGTTCTGTATACAGCGGGTTTGCCATGAACCTGAGCTGGGGCCAACAAAGCGAGAAATACACAGTCCTGGCCAACAGGAGAAATTTCGATGATGTGGTGACCTTGCTGAGAAATGAAAGCGGGACTCAGCGCATCTTCTGGAACAGTTTCTTCAACCAGAATAGCCCGGATAGCTTCTGGAATGAACTGAACAACATGAGCTTGAGAACGAGCACCCTGCAGGATGAGGGGGCCCGGCAGCGCATTCTTCAACGATATCCTGCGCTGGCAGGGACGGCGGGCAGTATGGCTCCCACAGCCTTCTCCGGTGTGGCTCCCGCTGCCTTTCCCATAGATTCATTCCTTTCCGTGTTCACCTTGTTGCTGGGGGTGGGCAACTTCACCTGGTTGACGGCGACCGATCGGGAGGAATGGAGCAACCCTGTTCCTTTGATGGAGTTGGGGGCGGCCCTGTTTGATGTGACATTGAATCTGATCCAGCTCGGTCGATTCCTTGATAAAGTGACCATGTTTATTTATGGCAATGGCGAAGGCATCATCAACAGCATTGCCATCAACATGGGTAAATTCAGTCAATTCTTGAGCAACCTTACCGCCAAGGGCCAGCATCTCACGAATGTGCTGGAGCGGCAGATAGCCAGCAAGATGTTTCTCGCCACGCAAAATATCACCAGGATTATCAATATATGTTTTGTCGGATTGGCGGCGCTGGGGGCGGCCTTGGCCGCGTATAACCTATATCAGGCTGTCGAGGGTGGCGATATAGGTGATATTATATTTGCGGCAATCAATATGTTGGTCGCCACGGTGGCGCTGGGTGTCGCCGTGGCCTCTTTTATGGGCTTTGCCATTGCCGGCCCCCTGGGGATTATTGTCGCGGTGATAGGCATAGTGGTAGCCATCGCCCAATGGATCTACACATTACTCAAAAAAGAAGAGGTCAAACCTACCCCGATCGCAAGATATACCAACGAGTATATTAAACCTAAGGGGCTTGAGTATGAAGACCTGGGGTCATATATTTGCCGAGTGTCCAGTTACTGGAAGCGCACTCTGGTATGCGCATTCGATGCAAGGACCATGAATACCGATTGGGATTACGTCCCAAGTATCGCGGATCATGACAACCCGATTTATACCCAGCCGGGGGCATTGGTCACCTCCCCAAGAAATGGCAGGATTTATAACTTTGCCAATATTCAGAAGCCAGGCTACGGAAATATATCGAACTTCTTCACTGCGGGAGCCACCACCCCAATCAGTAACTGGCGGCCGGGAAGTGATTTGCAGACCTGCTGGCATGCCGTCGAGAGTCAGGCAAACAATAATAGTCGCGCAGCAATATTTGTGGTGCTGGGCAACAACTCTAGCTTTTCACGGGCCTTCTTGACGTCTCATCTGGAGGATGCCCCGACAAGCAGCAATGAACTGACGAGTCAATTAAATCTGGAGTGGCAAGAGTATCCGCTGGATGTGGTTGCCATCAATGGCCTTGACGAGACCATGTTCCTTATCTTTACGACCCGGCATATCTATCAAGTAAAAGGTGGGGTAGCCCGCAGGATAATATCTGACTTTGTCGGTCAGCGCGATGCACCGATAACCTATGGCCTGAATGCGCTGGCGCTCGGTACCAACGTGAATTTGATCTATCGGCTAAATGGTCTGCAGGCGCCCGATACCCGCTACCATTATCTGCTGACCCGGGATGACAATGGTGACTATACCAGCATGAAATTGCTGCGGACCATCAATAATCCCATGTCCTCAGACTCGCCGATTGTTGGCCGGTTGTTCAAGAAAACCAACGATCTGGTTTCGCGGATGGACTTTATGTATCACGATGGCAAGAGTGGTTATGCGCGTTATGGCGCAATCATGAACAAGACTGATGATGCCTCTTTGTCATTGTACAATGGGGTGGAATTTCAGGTGCCGGACAATGGATTCCGCTCCTTCTACAAGAATGCGTTTATTCCCAAATAACGCAGTCGGTACGCTTTCAGGCGTTCACGTCCCGGGCCATAAAGGACCCGTATCGACTCTTGATGTGTGGAAAACAGGCCACGCCCTTGTCGGCAACACTCAAAAGCCCTCAGCGAGGGCTTTTTTTATGTCATCCCCTTGCGTGTACAGGGCTTGCTCAGGCGCGGGTATCGAGCAGGTTGCCCTTGCGATCTTCGGCTCCCGTCATGCCCGCCAGTTGTTTGCCAAGGGGGCTCTGCCGGTATTGCAGGTAGTCGCCGAGCTGCTGTTGCTGCTGGTGGCGTTCTTCCATCCGGTAGAGGTCGACAGCCGTCGGGGCGCTTTTATCATCGCTCTCCTGCCCACTGGCTTGCAGATAGCGATCCACGGCGGCCTTGTCCTGCTGCTGCTCTGTGTAGGAGACGGCCAGAGTGCGGCGGGTGGTCTCTTTCTCCTCCTGCGTCGCCACGTATTCATCTCTCTTGTCCAGCGCCTTGTCGCGGCCCTGGTTGAGCTGCTCCGGGGTCAGCTTGGGATAGGCGTTGCCATAACCGGGCAACGGCATGGGACGAGTGCTGATCTGCATGGGATACCTCTCTGCTAAACCTGGCTGCTTGAGCAATGGCCGCATGATACGAGCTTTAACTTGCGCAAAAAAGCATCATCAGATGTGCCGTCAAGAGTGGGTTCAGCTTCGAAAGCCGGTTGTGGACAAGGCAAGAAGTGAAACTCGCAGCCGGGGTGGCCGGGTCGGCAGCAGAGACGGTGAGGTCGGGCAGCTGAGATAGAAAAGGCGCCCGAGGGCGCCTTCTGTCACCGCGAGGGGATCAGTTGAAGAACCAGTAGCCGCGGTTGACCAGCCGGGTCAGCAGCTGCAGGAAGCCGGCCTGATCGGCCAGCTCCACCATGTCGGCCTGGGTAACCATGTCCTTGTCGCACAAGAGCGAAATTGCTGCCGCATCTTCGCTTGGCAGGGTCCAGGCTTCGCCGTCGATATAGCACTGCTGGCTCTCGCCGCTGAACCAGACGGTGCGCAGACCCGGCACCTTGATGGCGGGCTCGCCCTGGGTCAGCAGGTCGGCCACTTCCTCGGCGCTGTAGTCCGGCTCCACCGGATTGACGTCCAGATCGTGCTTGGCCTCGGAGATCATGGTGCCGAACCACTCCTTGAACAGGGTCTCGTCATCGAGGGCCTGCTGCATCAGCTCGCGCAGACGGTGCAGTTCGTGGGGCTGGATCTCGCCGTGACGGGCACGGGGCTTGAGGTCGGCATCGCCGTAACGCTCGGTGCGCACCTCGTTGTCGATCAGGTGATCGGCAAAGGAGGAGATAAGCGCCTTGGCATCCGGTGCGCGGAAGCCTACGGAGAAGTTCAGGGAGGGCTCGATGGCGTAGCCCTCGTGGGGGAATCCAGGCGGGATGTAGAGGATATCGCCCGGCTCCATGATGACGTCGATGATCGCCTCGAACGGTTCGCAGTGCAGCAGGGCCGCGTGGGCGGCGAACTCGTTCAAGGGCTGGGCATCGCCGACCCGCCAGTGGCGTTTGCCCTGGCCCTGGGTGATGAAGACGTCGTAGTTGTCGATGTGGGGACCGACGCCGCCATGAGGGGTGGAGAAGCTCACCATCACATCGTCAAAACGCCAGCCCGGGATGAACTGGAACGGCACTGCCAGCTCGTTGACCTCGGGGGCCCAATGGTTGCAGGCCTGCACCAGCACGGTCCAGTTCTCTTCGCCCAGGTGATCGTAGGATTCGAAGGGGCCGTGGGCCGCTTCCCACTTGTTGTTGAAGCGGGTCACCAGGCGCGATTCAATCACCTCTTCCATGGCCAGACCCGCCAGCTCGTCCGGGCTGATGGGATCCTGAAAGTCGGTGAAACCGCCCTTGATGAGGAGCGGGCGCTTCTGCCAGTAGTGCTCGAGGAAGTGAGCGATATCCAGATTGAGTTGGTACATGGTCTTCTCGTGTCTCTGTGAGAGAGGTGTTGCCCAAGACGGGCTTGGGCAACAC
>NZ_JBFODH010000022.1:0-76497 GCF_040908225.1 Aeromonas sp. R5-3
CTGACCCCATGCCGAACTCAGAAGTGAAACGCTGTAGCGCCGATGGTAGTGTGGCATTCGCCATGCGAGAGTAGGACACTGCCAGGCACCCAATTAAACGGTGATGTGAAAGACATGACCGGCTGCGAGGATGACACCTCATAAAGAAGCAGCAAAAGATTTAGCGAAAGCTAACCGAATGCGGAGCGGTAGTTCAGTCGGTTAGAATACCGGCCTGTCACGCCGGGGGTCGCGGGTTCGAGTCCCGTCCGCTCCGCCACTACTTAAGAAGCCCAGTCTAACGACTGGGCTTTTTTTCGTTTCCGACACCGTCCTCATTTCCCCCGAATTGCCTCTTTTTCCTCATGCGACTCAGTAAAACACGCAGAGCCAGACGGTGGTCATGTCGGGATGGGTCCACTCGACCCTGTGCTTCTGGCGGGCAGGGATATTGATGTGATCTCCCGGCCCCAGCTGGACCAGCTGCTGTTGCTGGGTTTGCGGTTCGATGAACAGCAGGCTGGCTTCGCCCTGCACCACCAGGATCCACTCATGTTCGTCCTGATCGTACCATTCACCGAGGGCCGTCTGATGGCCATGGGAGAGAATGCGCTCGATCCTCAGGTGATTGGTACTGACCAGATCCTGAAAGAGTTCGGTGGGGAGTGGCGAGGGGATATCGTTCAGCAGATTGCGGGTGTGCATGGGTATCTCCCGTCTGGCGGCGTGAATGGTTACCTGCAGTATAGGTGGGTCGTTTACGCTCGCAGGGGAAGAGAGGCAGCCTGAACCCGTCATATCTGTGCCCGAACGAGAACGTTCCCTGTGATTTTGATGAAAAAATCAGGGAAATCGCTGCAATCCGGATAAATTCTTGCTATTTTGCGCGCCATTCACGCAAACGATTTCCTTCACACTTTCAGGATTAGTTATGGCAAAGCAAGATATGGCCGCCCAATCAGGGAACGGCGGCTTTCTGGACTCTTATTTTTCCATTTCTGCACGCGGCAGCAGCGTGCGCCAGGAGCTGGTCGCGGGGCTGACCACCTTCCTGGCCATGGTCTACAGCATCATAGTGGTGCCGAACATGCTGGGTGCTGCCGGCTTTGAACAGGGCCCGGTGTTTGTGGCTACCTGCTTGATCGCCGCTTTCGGCTCCCTGCTAATGGGTCTGTGGGCCAAGCTGCCGATGGCCATCGGTTGTGCCATCTCCCTCACCGCCTTTACCGCCTTCAGCCTGGTGCTGGGGCAGGGGCTGAGCATTCCGGTGGCGCTGGGCGCCATCTTCCTGATGGGGGTGCTGTTCACCCTGATCAGCGTCACCGGCGTGCGCCAGTGGATCCTGGACAACCTCCCCTCCGGCATCGCCCACGGCACCGGCATCGGTATCGGCCTGTTCCTGCTGCTGATCGCCACCAACGGCGTCGGCATGGTGATCAAGAACGAAGGTGCCGGTCTGCCGGTACAACTGGGTGAAGTGACCGCTTTCCCGGTCATCATGACGGTGCTGGGTCTGGCCGCCATCTTTGGTCTGGAACGTCGCAAGGTGCCGGGCGGCATCCTGATGGTGATCATCGCCATCTCCATCCTCGGCCTCATCTTCGACCCGAAAGTGACCTGGCAGGGCTTCTTCGCCATGCCGAGTCTGACGGGCGAGAAGGGCTCTCTGGTAGGTAGCATGGATCTGCTGGGTGCCCTCAATCCGGTGGTTATCCCCACTGTGTTGGCGCTGGTGATGACCGCGGTGTTTGACGCCACCGGCACCATCCGTGCCGTGGCTGGTCAGGCGGGCCTTATCAACGAGCGTGGCCATATCATCAGTGGCGGCAAGGCATTGACTGCCGACTCCGTCAGCAGCATGGTGGCAGGCGCCGTCGGTGGTGCACCGGCTGCCGTCTACATCGAGTCCGCCGCAGGCACTGCCGCGGGTGGCAAGACGGGTCTGACCGCCACCCTAGTCGGCGTGCTGTTCCTGCTGATGATCTTCCTCTCCCCGCTGAGCTATCTGGTACCGGCCTACGCCACCGCACCGGCGCTGATGTACGTCGGTCTGCTGATGCTGGGCAATGTCACCAAGCTGGACTTCAACGACTCGGTAGATGCGCTCTCCGGCATGCTGTGCGCCGTCTTCATCGTGCTCACCTGCAACATAGTCACCGGCATCATGCTGGGCTTCGTGGCCCTGGTGATCGGCCGCCTGTTTGCCGCCGAGTGGAAGAAGCTCAACATCGGCACCGTCATCATCGCCGTGGCGCTGGTCGTTTTCTATGCCGGTGGTTGGGCCATCTAACCCGTCAGCTTATTGCTGTTGTAGCGAAGGGCCCCCGCGGGGCCCTTTTTATTGGCTGTGAGACGGCTAACAGTTTTGCTCTTATTTGCTCTGCACTGTTTCAGATTGAAACGCCAACCTCTCTTCTGCTGTTTCAAATCCGAACCAAACAGCCCGTCATTTTTATCCTCTTTTCTGCCGTTAGACTGGCTCCATCAACCATTTGCCCACCCGAGCGGTGGCAAGCCAAGGAGTGAGCCATGAAGAAACTGATCAATGCCGTCGATGCCGTGGTCCGTGAACAACTGATGGGGATGGCAGCCGCCCACCCCGAGCTCAAGGTACGTATCGAACCCCACTACATCACCCGCGCCGACTCCCCCGTGATGGGCAAGGTGGCGCTGGTCTCCGGCGGTGGCAGCGGCCACGAGCCGATGCACGGCGGTCTGGTGGGCAAAGGGATGCTGGATGGCGCCTGCCCCGGCGAGATTTTTACCTCCCCGACCCCGGATCAGATGTACGAGTGCGGTCAGGCGGTCGATGGCGGCGCGGGCGTGCTGTTTCTGGTGAAGAACTACACCGGCGACGTACTCAACTTCGAGACCGCGGTCGAGCTGTTGCACGGCGATGGTGTAAAAGTGGGCTTCGCCCTGATCGATGACGACGTGGCGGTCAAAGACAGCCTCTACACCGCCGGTCGCCGTGGCGTTGCCACGACCGTGCTGTGCGAGAAGCTGGTCGGTGCCGCAGCCGAGGCGGGCTATGATCTGGCGCGCTGCGAAGCGCTGGCCCGCCGCGTCAACAACCAGAGCCGCACCATAGGGGTGGCCATGCATGCCTGCACCGTGCCTGCTGCCGGCAAGCCCTCCTTCACCCTGGCGGACAACGAGGTGGAGTTCGGCGTCGGCATCCACGGCGAGCCGGGCATCGAACGCCGCCCCTTCACCGACCTCAACACCCTGGTGGAGGACATGTTCAAGGAGCTGGTCGACAACACCCCCTATGGTCGCACCCTGCGCCACTGGGATAGAGCCTCCGGCAGCTGGCAGGAGGAGCACACCTTTATCGAGCCGTTCAACAAGGGTGACCGGGTCATCGCACTGGTCAACAGCCTCGGCGGCACCCCGATCTCCGAGCTCTACGGCGTCTATGGCCGCCTCGCTACCCTGTGTGAAGAGGCGGGCATCCATCTGGTGCGCAACCTGATCGGCCCCTACTGCACCTCCCTCGACATGACCGGCATCTCCATCACCTTGCTCAAGGTGGATGACGAACTGATGACCCTGTGGGATGCCCCCGTTCACACCCCCGCCCTGCGTCGCGGCTGCTAAGGAGCCCTCATTCCCATGCTAAGCAAACATCAGATCGTCAACTGGCTGCTCGACTGCGAGCATATCTTCACCGAGCAGCGTGACTACCTCACGGCGCTGGATACCGACATCGGCGATGGCGACCACGGCCTCAACATGCAACGCGGCTTCGCCAAGGTGGCCGAGAAGCTGCCGGCGGTGGCGGACAAAGACATCGGCCAGGTGCTGAAAACCACCGGCATGACGCTGCTCTCCTCGGTCGGCGGCGCCAGCGGCCCGCTCTACGGCACCTTCTTCATCCGGGCCGCGGCCAGCAGCGATGCCTGCCAGAGCCTGACCCTCGGCCAGCTTGGCAAGATGCTGAGCGACGGGGTGGAGGGGATCGTCTCCCGCGGCCGCGCCGAGCCGGGTGACAAGACCATGTGCGACGCCTGGTGGCCGGCCCTGGCCGCCCTGCAGCAGGCGGAGCAACAAGGCTTGCCGCTGCCCGAGGCGCTGGACAAGGCGGTCGCGGCCGCTGCCGCCGGCACCGAGGCCACCATCCAGATGCAGGCCCGCAAGGGGCGCGCCAGCTATCTTGGCGAGCGCAGCATCGGCCATCAGGATGCCGGGGCCACCTCGACCCTGCTGCTGCTGACCGCCCTGCGCGACAGAGCGAGGTTGTAAACATGATCGGAATCGTAGTGGTCTCTCACAGCGCCCAGCTTGCGGCCGGCTTGAAAGCGCTGGCCGACCAGCTGGGCAGCCCGGCAAAACTGCTGCTGGCGGCCGGAGTCGATGACCCCGACCACCCCATCGGCACCGACGCCATCGCCGTGATGAGTGCGATTGAAGAAGCGGATGACGGCAGCGGGGTGCTGGTGCTGATGGACTTGGGCAGCGCTCTCCTGAGCGCCGAGACCGCCCTCGAACTACTGCCCCCCGAGCTGGGCGCCCGGGTACGGCTCTGCCCGGCCCCGCTGGTCGAGGGCACCCTGGCCGCCGTGGTGGCGGCCGGTTCCGGCCTGACGCTGGATGAGGTCGCCGCCGAGGCGCTGGGGGCCCTTGGCCCGAAACAGGCGATGCTGCCGGGCAAGGCGGAGCCGCAGGCCGTTGAAGCCGCTCCTGCACCCGACGACGGCTGGCTGCGCTGCGAAGTAGTGGTGGACAATCCCCACGGCCTGCACGTGCGCCCCGCCGCCCGCCTGGTGGCCGCCCTCAAGCCCTTTGCCGCCGAACTCAAGCTGCAGAAGGGGAAGAAAGAGGCCAATCCCCGCAGTCTGACCCGGCTCACCATGCTCGATGTGCGCCAGGGGGACACGCTCACCCTGCTGGCACGCGGGGAGGATGCCGAGGCCGCCTTGGCCTGCTTCCAGCAGCTGGCTGCGGAGCGCTTCGGCGACTGACCTGCCTGCTTCAAGGCGCTGTGCTCGCTCGCCGAGCCTGCGCAGCGCCACTGTCATGCAAGTAAAAGACGAAGGAGTCCCCGGCACTGCCGCCCCTTCGCCTCCTTTAGTTTCAAAAGAAGTCTTACGAAATAAAGAGAGAGGGATAAAATATGGACCGCATCATCATCAGCCCCAGCAAATACGTGCAAGGCAACGGGGCCCTCGCCAACATCGGCAACTACGTCAAGGCGCTCGGCGCCAAGCCGCTGATCCTTGCCGACGCCTTCGTCACCAAGCTGGTTGGCGATACCGTGGCCACCAGCTTCCACGGGGCAGGCATCCAGCCCGAGTTCGACTGCTTCAACGGCGAGTGCTCCCGCCCCGAGATTGACCGCCTGCTGGCCCGCTGCAAGCAGACGCCGTTTGACGTCATCATCGGCATCGGCGGCGGCAAAACGCTGGATACCGCCAAGTCGGTCGCCTTCTACCAGCAGGTGCCGGTGGTCATAGTGCCGACCATAGCCTCCACCGATGCCCCCACCAGTGCGCTGGCGGTCATCTACACCCCGGAAGGGCAGTTCAGCGAATATCTGATGATCCCGACCAACCCCAACATGGTCATCATGGATACCGGCGTGGTTGCCCGTGCCCCGGTGCGGCTGTTGGTCTCCGGCATGGGGGATGCGCTCTCCACCTACTTCGAGGCGCGCGCCAACAAGGTGTCCGGTTGCCAGACCATGGCCGGTGGCGCCTCCACCCTGGCGGCCCAGGCCATCGCCGAGCTCTGCTACAAGACCCTGCTGGCCGATGGCTACAAGGCCAAGCTGGCGGTAGAGCAGGGGCTCTGCACCAAGGCGGTGGAGAACATCATCGAGGCCAACACCTATCTGAGCGGCATCGGCTTCGAGAGCAGTGGTCTGGCCGCCGCCCACGCGGTTCACAACGGCCTGACCCAGCTCGCCGAGTGTCATCACCTCTATCACGGTGAGAAAGTGGCGTTCGGTACCCTGGTGCAGCTGGTGCTGGAGAACGCCCCCATGGCGGAGATCGATACGGTGCTGAGTTTCTGCCGCTCCATCGGCCTGCCGACCAATCTGCATATGATGGGGGTCAAGGAGCTGGACATGGCGCGCCTGATGGAGGTGGCCAAGGCCTCCACTGCGGAAGGGGAGACCATCCACAACATGCCGTTCAAGGTCACCGCCGAGGATGTGCTGGCGGCCATCGTCACCGCCCACCAGCTGGGGCTGTAACGACCAGCCAGCTTGCCATAGAAAAGGCCCCGCATTTGCGGGGCCTTTTTCATGTTCAGCGAACCGATATGTAGTGGCTCGGGCCGGCGTCAGCCGTGGTAGTCGGCGGGATCGATCTCGAGCAGTTTCAGCCGTCGCCAGAGGGTGGTGCGGCTGATGCCAAGATGCTGGGCCATCTGGCTCACCTGCCCCTTGCAGGCGTGGGCGCAGCGCAAAATGGCCTGGCGCTCCAGCTCGGCCAGGGTGAGCAGCGGCTGCCCCACCACCTCGTCCGCCACCCGCTGATAACCGTGCCGAATGGCGGCCGGCAGAGCCTCCGGCGGGATCAGCCCCTGACTGGCGTGAAGCAGGGCATGCTCGATGGCGCTGCGCAGCTCCCCCAGATTGCCGGGCCAGGGATAGGCGAGCAGGCAATCGAGGGCCGCCGGACTGAACTGGCGCACCGGCTCGCGCCCCTGCGCAGCCAGCTGCTGGCTGATGAGGCCGGGCAGATCGGCGCTGCGCTCGCGCAGGCCTGGCAGCCACAGCTCGCACGCCTGCAACGCATAGAGCAGCTGGCGGCCGAAGTGCCCCTCCTGCACCTTCTGCTCCAGTGGGGCGCTGCTGGTAGCGATGATCCGCACCTTGAGCGGCAGGATACGGGCCGAGTCGAAGCGCTGCAGGCGGCCGGTCTTGAGCAGTTGCAGCAGCGCCGCCTGCATGGGGGCAGAGAGGCACTCCACCTGCTCCAGCACTAGCGTGCCGCCGTGGGCCAGCTCGAACTTGCCGGCCCGCTCCTGTCCGGCCTCATCGGAGCCCATCAGCTCCAGCGCCATCCGCTCGCTCGGCAGGGCCTGACAGTTGAGGGTGATGAGCGGCCCGGCGGCCCGCTCGCTGCCGAAGTGGATCGCCTCCGCCAGCTGGGCCTTGCCCACCTCTTCCTCGCCGCGCAGCAGGATCGGGCCCTGGCTGTGGGCCGCCTGCCGGGCGTAACGCAACAGCTTGCGCATGGCGCTCGATTCGCCCACCAGCGCCGACAGCTCGGGTACCGTCTGGCGCAGCTGACTGATGGCCCGCAGCCTGTCGACCGGGTGCAGCAGGGCGATAAAACTGACCCCGTCCGGCCCGGGTAGCGGCTTGAGGCTCACCAGCGCATTGATGAACTCCCCCTCCTGAGCGCCGAGCTTCTCCAGCGTCACTTCCACATGGCTGAGTGGAGTCTGCCCCTTGATGGCGAGCTGCAACCGCTGGGGCAACAGCAGGTGCTGCTCCAGTGGCTGGCCGAGGCAGAGCGCCGGATCGAGCCGCAGCCGATTGGCCGCCAGCGCGTTGAGGTAGCGCAGCCGGCCCTGGGGATCCCAGGCCAGTACGCCGTCATCCATGCCGTCCAGCAGGGCGTAGAGCTCGCTCAGGTGGTGCTGGGACTCCTGCATCAGGGTCTCCATCTGCAGCAGGTGGGCCAGCTCGCGCCCGGCGCTGACGGTGAGCGCCAGATCGCCGGCGCTCGCCTCCTCCACCTTGCAGGTCAGCGCCATGATGGCGACCTGACGGCCGTTGCTGTTGTAGACCGGGCTGGCGCAGCTGTGCCAGGGGTGGAGGGTCTGATTGAAGTGCTGGGGGCCGCTGACGCAGAGCGGCACTCCCTCCAGCGCCGCCAGATTGATGGCATTGGTGCCGATGCGCCCCTCGCTGAAGAAGGCGCCGGGGCCAAACCCCAACGCCGCCAGCTCGCGCAGGGTGTCGGGGTGGCCGGTCTGGGCCAGCAGGCAGCCGCTCTCGTCGGTGAGCAGCAGGGCGCAGGGGCGCCCCTCCATGAATTCGTAGAGATCCTCGAGCGCCATCTCGCCGGTGGTGAGCAGGTCGCGCTTGCGCTGGCGCAGGCTCTGCAAGGTCTGCCCCTTGGCACTGTGGGGCGGATGCCAGAGGGTGGCGCTGGTCTGGTGGGCGCAGCGCAGCCAGGAGGCCTGCAGATAGTCAGGCCAGTCCCGGGCTGGCGGCATGGAGGCGGACAGGATGGTCACGACAAGATCCGGCAAAGAGACGAACGCCCATTTAACCACCCTTGCCGGCCCGTTTCAGTGACCTGCCTCAGAGGGATGGCAAACCATCCTCGGCGGGAGCGGGGTCGGCAAACTGCAACTCAAGCCAGCGACAGAAGGCGCGGCACTCCGGCATGGTCTCGCTCTCCTGATGTACCAGCAGATGCCACTGCGGCCCCTTGACCCTGTGGGTGGAGAGCGGCAACAGTTGCCCCTGCTGACGGGCGGGACGGGAGAGCCGCTCGCTCACCAGGGCGATGCCGAGCCCCTGGCAGGCGGCGTCCAGCAAGAGACCGGGATCGGAGAAGTTGAGCCCCCGGGTCTGCAGCTGCAGATCTTCCCCGCCCTTGAGGGTCCAGTGGTGCCAGTCCAGCACCCGCTCCCCGTGCAATGTGGTGCGCTCTGCCGCCGGCAACGCCAGCACGGAAGGGGCGGCCACCGGCAGCAGGCGGTCTGCCAGCAGCAGCTGGTGGCGACACTCGGCCTGGGGAGCCAGATCCCAGCGCAGGGCAAGATCGATGGTCTGCTCGGCCATGTCGGGCTCTTCGTCGCTGGTGAACAGCCAGAGATCGACCTCGGGATGGGCGCGATGAAAGGCCCCCAGCCGCGGCAGCAACCAGTGGCGGGCGAGGGTTGTGCTGGTGTTGAGCACCAGCTGGTTGGGTTTGCGGTACTGCTCCAGCCGCTGGATCCCCATCGCCAGCTGCAACAGCACGCTCTGGGTGGTCTCCAGCAGATCCTGCCCCGCATCGGTGAGGGTGACCGAGCGCCCCTGCCGGTGAAACAGCGGCTGGCCCAGCAGCTCTTCCAGCGAGCGGATCTGCTGGCTGATGGCGGACTGGGTCAGGTGCAGCGCCTGCGCCGCCTGATGAAAACTGCCGAGCCTGGCCGCCGCCTCAAAGCCCCGCAGCACGTTGAGCGGGGGCCACTGTTTGAACACCATTGATTAGCTCCACTTATCACTTTTACGGAAAATCGATCGTTTGTTCGCCATCCATGCGACAGATAGTCTATTACTCAACGCAATTTGATTAACAGCGCTTGTCATTTTCGGCCACTCATCGACGGTCAAGAGCGCGATCATCCAAGGAGTTTTTCATGTCATCCCGACGCAACGTCTTGAAACAGCTGGCCGCCATTGGCGCGCTGGCCGGGCTCGGCAACCTGCCGGGCAAGGTCAGTGCAGCCAGCAACAACGCAGGTGAAGATACCGCCACCAGCGGCGAGCCGTTCCATATGCCCGATGAGGCCGCCTCTCAGACCCGGGTCTGGGTCGCCTTTGCCGCCAGCGCGGATATCTGGGGTCGCGATTACCAAGAGGTGCAGGCCACCATAGGCCGGCTGGTGCAGGCCATGGTGCCCTATACCCAGGTGAGCGTGCTCTGCCGCAAAGCCGAACAGGCGCTGGCCCGCCAACTCTGCGGCGAACAGAACACCCGCTTTATCGTCGCCGAGCTGGACGATATCTGGCTGCGGGATACCGGCGGCGTCTTCGTCCAGAACGGCAAAGGGGAGCTGGGGCTGGTGGATTTCAACTTCAACGGCTGGGGTGACAAGCAGGAGCACGAGCAGGATGCGGAGGTAGCCGAGCTGATCAGCCAGCAGGCCAGCACCCGTCATCTGCGGAGCAAGCTGACCGGTGAGGGGGGCGGCATCGAGGTGGATGGCAACGGCACCGCCATCCTGACCGAGAGCTGCTGGTTCAATAACAACCGCAATCCGGGGGTGAGCAAGGCGCAACTGGAGGCGGAGCTGAAGGCCAATCTGGGGCTGCGCAAAATCATCTGGCTGCCCGGCATCAAGGGCAAGGACATCACAGATGCTCACGTCGACTTCTACGCCCGCTTCGTGCGCCCCGGGGTGGTGGTGGTCAATCTGGACAACGACCCCCAGTCCCACGACTACGAGGTGACCCGCCGGCACCTGGCCATCCTCAAACAGGCCACCGATGCCGACGGCAACAAGCTGGAGCTGCATGTACTGCCGCCACCGCTCGATGGGCGGGACAACCGCTTCAGCCGCAGCCGCGACTTTGCCGCCGGCTATATCAACTATCTGCCGATCAATGGCGCCGTCATTGCCCCCGAGTTTGGCGACAAGGCGGCCGACCGCTACTGCCACGAGCTGTTGGCCCGTCTCTACCCCGGCCGTGACATCGTGCAGATCAATATCGATCCGGTGGCCGCCGGTGGTGGTGGCATTCACTGCATCACCCTCCATCAGCCAGCCTGATACTCCCTTGCCATGAGCTGACGGGGCGCTTCGGCGCCCCTGTTTGCCTCTCAGCAGTCCTCAGATCCCTGTCATGCCGATCTCGTCCAGCTGCACATGGGCGGGTTGACGCAGTGTGTAGAGTACGGCCTCGGCCAGATCCCAGACCTGCAACCAACCGGGTTTGCGCTCATCCGCACAGGCCGGTGGTGGCACCTGGACCAGGCCGGGACAGAGGGTGTGAACCCGAATGCCCTGATGCTGGACTTCTTCCCGCAGCGCCTTGGCAAACCCCAAGACGGCAAATTTGGCGGCGCAGTAGACGCTGGCCCTTGCATAGCCGTTTTTGGCGGCCTGGGAGGCGATGTTGATGATGGTGCCGTGGCGCCGAGACAGCATGTCCGGCAGGCAAGCCTGGGTCAGCAGGAAGCTGCCTTTGGCGCAGGTGTCCATCACTCTGTCCCACTCCGATTCCGGCAGATCCTGCACCAGATAATCGCTGCCGACCCCGCTGTTGTTGACCAGCAGATCGATGGGGCCGAGCAGTGCGCTGGCCCGGGCATGCTGGGCTCGAACCTGAGAAGCATCGCAGACATCCAGCACCAGAGGCAGGACTCTTACCCCGTATTGCGTCGAGAGGCGGGTAGCCTCTTGCTCCAGCAGGGCGTGGCGACGGGAGGCCAGCACCAGCTCCACCCCTTCCCGAGCCAGCGCCTCGGCGATGGCCAGCCCAATTCCGCTTGCGCCGCCGCTGATCAGGGCGCGGGTTGCTCTCAGTTCGTTCATCTGTTGTTTCTCCTGAATGGTGGCGCCATTGTGGTGGGCGGCAGCGAGAGGGAACAGGGGGAGAAAGGGGTTGGCTCGAACCTTGGTTCGGATTTGGCTGAAAACGTTCGAACTTTGGTTCTGTGCCGGCACAAGGCCTTGCTCTTTGGCTCTTGTCTGTAAAACAACAACGCCGCCCTCTCGGGCGGCGTTTGACCTTATGACAGTGCCTTGTCATGAGGTAGGGCGTCTACCTTGTCACCGGTAGGGTGGTCACCCTCCTTGATCCAGGCATCCAGCAGGGTGTAACCCACCGCCAGCACCACCGGGCCGATAAAGAGGCCGATGATCCCCATCGCCAGCAAGCCGCCGATAACCCCCACCAGAATGAGGATCAGCGGCAGGTCGGCGCCGCGCTTGATCAGGAAGGGGCGCAGGAAGTTGTCCATGGTGCCCGCCAGCAGCGACCAGACCAGCAGGAAGGTGCCCCAGGTGGTGTCGCCGCTCCAGTAGAGGTAGCCGACGCAGGCCAGCAGCACCGGGAAGGGGCCAATCTGGGCGACGATAAGCAGGAACATCACCACCACCAGGATCATGGTGTAGGGGATGCCGGCAATCAGCAGACCGACACCGGCCACCGAGGATTGCACCAGGGCGGTCACCACGACCCCCATGGCCACGGCGCGGATCGCCTGTGAAGCGAGCACGGTGGCGTTGTCGCCGCGCTCGCCGGCCAGCCGGTGGGCGAAGCGGCGAATGCCGGTCGCCACCACTTCACCGGAGTGGTAGAGCAGGCCGCAGATGCCGACGGTCAGCAGGAAGTGGACGAACAGCAGCCCCAAATTGCCCGCCTGGGAGGCGAGCCAGCGGGCGGTCTGGCCGAAGTAGGGGGCCAGCTTGGCGAACAGCACCTGACCACCGCTCGCCAGGATCTGCTGCCAGAAGTCATAAAGCTTGCTGCCCACCAGTGGCACCTGCTGCAGCCAGAGCAGCTCGGGGGGCGGGGAGTGGCTGATGGTGGTGCCCAGCTCGATCAGCATGGGCGCCTTCTCCGCCACGTTGGCCAGCGCCATGAAGAGCGGGATGACGAACATCAGCAGCAGCACCAGGGTCATGAAGAGGGCCGCCAGGGCGCGCTTGCCCCACAGCAGGCGCTGCACCATCAGCATCAGCGGCCAGGTGGCGATGGTGATCATGGTGGCCCACACCAGCGCGGGCAGGAAGGGGCGCAGCACCATGAAGCAGGAGACGATGAGGAGGCTGATAAACAGCACTCCCAGGGTTATCTTGGCTAAATCCACTTTTTTCATATTCATAGCAATCCCTTGTCAGGGCCTGGGCCCTTGGGTAGCGGGTCATTATTCACGAGAGAGAGTATCCACCAGAGACCGGCGCTCAACCAGAGCCCCAGGCAACAATAAAGCAGCCACTGGCCGAGCAGAATGAGCCAGGAGCTGGTCAGCCAGAGCGGCAGCGCCCACCACAATGCCCCCAGCGGCAGGCCACCGAGCAGGGCCAGCAAGGGGAGACGCCAGCCGGCCGGCGCCGTGCGCGGCAGCGGCAACAGCATGCCGAGGGTCAGCCCCAGGCTGAAGGTGGCCAGGCCCGCCAGCGCCGAAGATTGGCTCCACCCGGCGGCCAGCGCGCAGGCGAGGGTGAGCCCGACCCAGCCCCGGCGACTGGCTGCCAGGCCGGCGAGGCGGGGATACAGGGCCAGCAGCAAGGCGCCAAGTAGCAAACCGGCCGCCACGTCCGACAGGAAGTGTACCCCGAGCCAGACCCGGGCCAGTCCGGTCAGGGCGGCCAGCAGCAGGGCCAGGGAGGCACTGCGCCAGGGGTTGGCGGGCCAGCAGGCTCTGAGCAACACGCCCCAGAACAGCAGCGCCGAGGCGGCGTGGCCGCTCGGCATGCCGAAACCCTGGGCGCTGCCCTGTGCCAGGGCGGGGTCGAGATGGAAGGGTCTGGGCCAGCCGATCCCCTCCTTGGCCAGCTGCACCAGCAGGGTGAGGGTCAGCATGGTCAGCAGCAACTGGCGCACCCGGGGCCAGCCCAGCCAGGGCAGCAGCAAGGGTAGCAGGGCAAGCTGAAAGGCGGCTGAACCGAACAGGTTGCTGACCTCGAGCCAGCGCACCTGGGCACCGAGCCAGGTCTGCAGCTGGTGGATCAGCGGGACTTCCATGCGGTGCAGTGCATTGCCCTCGCCACGAAAATCGGGCAGCCAGAGCACGGGGCTGTCGGGCATGGCGGCCAGTTGGGGGGCCAGCAAGTCGAGCTGGGCCGGGAAGCGGCGTTGATCATCCGGCAACCGGGCCGGCGCGATCAGCCTGGCGTTGAGGATCTCGCCGCCCAGATTGGGGGCCTGCAGCAGGGAGACAAAGCCAGAGCCGGTCTGTGCGCGGATGGGCTCCAGGGTTTGACAGGCAAACAACAGGGCGCGCTGCCATGGCCCCAGCTCGGCGACGACCCGGCCCCGCAGACCTGTCTCTTCATACAGCTCCCGCAGCGCCGCCTGTTGCGGTGTCTCCCCTGCATCTATGTAGCCACCGGTCAGGCTGTAGCGGGAGGAGACCCTGTCCTGCACCAGCAACAGCTGCTGCTGGTGCTTGACCACGCAGACGGCCGCCGTCGGGGCGGCAAGGAGGGGCGGTGACGACAGCAGGAGGCAGAGCAGCAAAAAACAGTGGCGCAACATGAAGGCCTGACCGATAGGGGGTGATGGACACAAGCGTCACAGAAATCAGATAGTTGGGCAATGGTTTGTGGCCGGGCGCCGGGGCCGGGCCGGCGTGGCAAGCGGGCGACCCGGCGCGCAAGGATTGCCGTGGGGTAAGGCAGTCCCTAGTATTGGCAGCTATGTTATTTCCATGCAGCAAACCTTGGGACCTTCCATGAAACAGTTTGGTTTTTTTCTGGGCATCGCCATCGGTGTCATCCTGATCCTGTTCGGCAGCATCGTCATCTTCCAGGCCCTGCCTGCCGCGCTGGACGTGCTGGAGATGCCGAGTCGCATCCCCTTCGTGCGCGAGGTGTACACTTGGCTGATGACCAGTGCCAGCGGCCTGACCGGCCAGCTGGAGCAGAACTTCCTGGAGGCGTTCCAGACCGTGCTCAAGCTGATCCTGCTCATCACCTTCATGTGGGTCTGCGTCAAGCTGGTCAACATGGGGGTCCTGATCATCCGGGCCGGGGTCGACCTCATCCGCACCGCCATCGAGCACAGCGAGGGCGCCCAGACCAAGAAGTCCGAGCACGACCATCACTTCCAGTGAGCGGCTCGTACCATGAAACAGGCCACCTTCGGGTGGCCTGTTTGTATCTGGTACTTACTCTATTCGCGGCAGGTGATCGGCCGGAGGTGGCTGCACCACATCCTGGTAGCGGGCGATGAGCTGCTTGAAGGCTTCCCCCTGTCTGACCTTGTCGAGCGCCTGCTGCAGGCGGGCGACCTGCTGTTTGTCCGCCGCCGGGTTGAAGGCGAAGCAGTTGTCCTGATCCGCCAGGGTGGCGACGGTGACGAAGGTATCGGACGAAAAACCGAGCTGCCTGGCCTGATGAAACAGCATCACCTCGTTGCCGGCCACCAGATCGGTGCGGGCCATGATGAGCTGGCGCACCACCTGATCCATGCGCTCCACCGACATCAGGTTGGCGGGGCTGATGCCCCGGTTGAGCAGCAGCTGCTCCCCCACGTCCGCCTGCATCACCCCGATCTGCAGCCTGGTCAGATCGGCCTTGCCGGTCACCTTGGGGGCATCCCGCTTGCGGCCCACCAGCGACACCCGCGAGTGGCTGATGGGGCAGACCCAGAGGAAGTGGGGATCCCGCGCCCGGGTGTGGGCCGTGGTGAACAGCACGGCATCCGGCTGCTGGGTCAGCAGGTACCAGGCCTTGGCCCAGGGCATGAAGTGGATGGGCTGCTCCGGCTCCCCCATCTCCTGCCACATCAGCCTCAACAGCTCCACCGCCAGGCCGGTGCTGTTGCCCTTCTCATCCTGGCCGTTGAACGGCATGTTCTGCTCGGAGTAATAGGTGAACGCCGAGGCGGGCAGGGCGGCCCCCAGACAGCAGCAGACAAACAGACCGAGCAGACGCGACATGGCAGCACTCCTTGCGAAAAGTCGTCTTCATCCAGTTTAGGGAGTTATACCGAGAAGTTCATGATTTCCGCTGCCAGGGAGCGGGCGGAAGGGGAGTGCGGGAGGGGAAAACAGCCAGGCCATCTTGCGATGGCCTGGGGAGGGGTTACTTGAGCAGTGCTTCCATCTCGGCTTCGGCGGCGGCGCGCGCGGCTTCGGCCTTGGCGGCCGCATCGGCGACCGCCTTGCCGGCGGTGGTGGCATCCGCGCTGCTGACCGCCTGCTTGGCCGGTTCGGTCACGGTCTTGGCGGCCTGCTGCTGCACGGTGGAAGCGGCACTGCTGACTGCCTGCTTGGCAGGCTCTGCCACTGTCTTGGCGGCTTGTTGCTGCACGGTGGCAGCGGCGCTGCTGACCGCCTGCTTGGCAGGCTCGGTCACGGCCTTGGCGGCCTGCTGCTGCACGGTGGCATCCGCGCTGCTGACTGCCTGCTTGGCGGGCTCGGCCACGGTCTTGGCGGCCTGTTGCTGCACGGTGGCAGCGGCGCTGCTGACTGCCTGCTTGGCAGGCTCGGTCACGGCCTTGGCGGCTTGTGGCTGCACGGTGGCAGCGGCGCTGCTGACTGCCTGCTTGGCGGGCTCTGCCACCGTCTTGGCTGCCTGTTGCTGCACGGTGGTCGTGGCGCTGCTGACCGCCTGCTTGGCGGGCTCGGTCACTGCCTTGGTGGCCTGCTGTTGTACGGTAGCAGTGGCACTGCTGGCTGCCTTGCCGGCTTGTTGCTGAGCCGAGGTAGCGGCGCCGTTCACGACCTGCTGGGTGGTGTCAGCCATGGTCTTGCTGGCGCCCTGCTGCAGTGAACCCAGCACGCTGCCGAAGAGCGAGCTGCCGGTGGCCGCGCCGCTCAGGCTGTTGGTGGCACCGGAGAGCGCACTGGCTGCCGGATTGCCCTGCGCCTGCCAGTTCTGCATCTCGCTGGGCCAGCTCGGAGTGCTGGCCGCCAGGTTTTCGCCAAAGACCTGGGGCGTGCCGTCGCCCTTGAGCAGCATCACAGACATCTGGTTGGTCTGCGAGTTCCAGACCATGCCTGCCTGTTTGGCCACCTCGGGCATGGGGGCATAGCGGGAGACCACGTAGAACAGCGGCCCCTCCTGCTGCAGCTCGTTGGCGGTCTTGAGCAGCTGCATGGTGCTGTCGTAGTTGGGGCCGAGGATGGCGGTCATCCGGTCCTTGATCAGGGGCTGTTCAAACAGGTTGGCCTGGTTGGGATCGAAGCCGACCAGGGGTTTGAGCAGGGCCCACATCAGCTGGCTGGTGGGGCTCATCATCAGCAGGGGGGCAACGCAGGCGGACAACATCAGGCTCAGGCAGGCCGCCTGGAGCAACGGCATGATACGCATTGGGATAATATCCAAATAACGATTTGATTAATAAGGTTATATTTGTCTGGGGCCGACAAATTCAACGGGTTCTCCTGGCCCGGTTCTGAGACGGGCGGGCAGGCGCTGGCAGGCTACCATATTGGCTTGGGAATGCCAGAGAGGGCACCGCTTATTAATCAAGTTTGTGCGGCTGCCGGTCGCTTCCATTCTTCATCAAGCGAGGAGTGACATCATGAATTCAGGCAAGAGGGCAGGCGGCTGGCTGCTGCTGGCACTGCTGGGCGGTGCGACCGGTATCGGCGTGGCGGCAGAACCGAAGCGGACGGAAGTGGGCAGCGAGCTGGTGTTGCCGCTGGGATCGCTGCCGGAGCGGGTCTGCTGGTATCAGGATCAGAAGTATTCGGCAGGGGCCCGGATCCGGCAGGGTGATGACTGGCTGGAGTGCGCTGCGCAAAACGAACAGGAAAGCAACGGGCCTCTGGTCTGGCGCGAGCCACAAAGGGCGTCGGATGCGGCTGGCAAGGCGACACAGAGCGGCACCATCACCGTGGGCCAGTGAGGCTTTTCTTGATCCAGCTAAAGACATGGACGTGACCTCTATCGCATAATGCGGCTCTTTTCCTCTCTTGACTGGGACTTCAGAAATGGCTCGTCGCTCTTCCAACACTCAACGTCGTCGCAACAGCTGGTGGTACAAACGCCTGTTGGTACGGGAACGTGCAGAGCGCGAAGCGCGTTCCGTTCGAGATTGATACTGCAGTGAAACACGGAGCCTCTGGCTCCGTTTTTTATTCATCATGCGTCGTGATGATGCGGGGGCCCTTGTGCCCCCGTTTTGTTTGTCCGCCGCCCGGTGCTGCCCCATGACGATGGGACGCCAAATTGCCCGCGCAAATAACCGTGGCAGGGGGATGACCGGACCCTTCTGATACTGCATGATGAAGTTTTCGAGAAGGAGCCTCAGATGCAGATCACCATTCGTCACGCCGAACCGGCCGATGCCCCCGCCTTGCGGGATCTCTATGCCATGCCCAATGCCCAGGCGGGCACCCTGCAACTGCCCTATCCGACCCTTGGGGTCTGGCAGAAGCGACTGGAGAGCGGCAGCGTGGTGGCGCTGGTGGCTGAAGTCGACGGTCTGCTGGTGGGGAATATTTCACTCCATATCGAGCCCAACCCCAGGCGCAAACACGTGGCCTGTATCGGCATGGGGGTGCGGGATGACTGGGCGGGCAAGGGAGTGGGCTCCGCCCTGTTGGGGGCCGCGCTGGAGATGGCCGACAACTGGCTCAACCTGCGCCGCATTGAGCTGACCGTCTATGCCGACAATGCAGCGGCGCTGGCGCTCTATCGCAAGTTCGGCTTCATCGAGGAGGGGCTGGCCCGTGGTTTTGCCTTTCGCCAGGGTGAGTATGTGGATGCCCTCTACATGGCGAGGATCCGGCCATGATCGACTACCGTCGCCGGCTCATCCCGGTGCTGCGGGCGCTGGAGCAGGATCCGGATCTCACCATCGAGGCGCTGGCGGAGCGGGCCTGCCTCTCCCTCTACCATTTTCACCGGGTGTTCACCGCCGTGGCGGGGGAAGCTCCGGGCGAGATGTGCCGGCGCCTGCGCATGCAGCGTGCCGCCTGGCAGCTCTGCTACACAGATGCCAGCGTCACCGCCATCGCGCTGGGGGCTGGGCTCGGCAGCTCCCAGGCGTTCGCCAAGGCGTTTCGTCGCTACTATGGCTGTACCCCGGGGGCCTTTCGCCGCGACAAGGGCAAGAATGGACACCTAGAGAGCAAGGATGGACACGCATGGGATGGTCTGTCCCCTTATGCTGAAGGCCACTCATCAGCAAGGAGCAACACCATGAAAACCGTCGAGATGGATGCCCGTACCCTGGCCTATATGCGGGTCACCGGTCCCTATGGCGAAGGCTATGACGCCGTCTGCGGTCGCCTGCACCAGTGGGCCGCCGCCCGCGGGCTGGAGGGCGGGGAGTGGATCTTCATCTACCACGACAACCCGGAGGTGACGCCGCCGGCCCAGTGCCGCACCGATATCGGCATCACTGTGCCGCCCCAGACCCGGGGCGAGGGGGAGGTGGAGACCCAGCTCATTCCGGCCGGCCGTTATGCCCAGTCCCGCTACCTCATCACCGATCGCAGCCAGTACGGGCCGCGCTGGCAGGAGCATGTGGGCGACATAGTGGCGGCCGGGCTGGAGTTCGGCAGCGGTCCCTGCTTCGAGCTCTACCACAGCGTGAGCAACGATCCCCTGCGCGATGACGTGAGCTTCTGCTCCAGCGTGCGCTAGACGCGCGGCAATAAAACGAGGCGCCTGTGGGCGCCTCGTTTTATTTGGGATGGAGGCTGGCCGTTACCTCATCATGGTTGGCTGGGCACCTTGTCCCGCCGGGATTTCCACCACCAGCGCAGGCGGATCTGGGAGATCAACATACCCGCCAGCATCAGGGCGCAGCCGACGAAGGCGCGCTCGTCCAGGGTTTCCCCCAGCAGCAGGACGCCGCCGATGGCGGCGAACACCGTCTCCAGGCTGAGGATGATGGCGGCATGGGCCGGGTGGGCGCCACGCTGGCCCACCACCTGCAAGGTGTAACCCACCCCCACCGACACCAGGCCGGCGTAGAGCAGCGCCTGCCAGCCGGCCACGGCACCGGCCACCGAGGGGATCTCGATGAAGAAGGCGGTGGCCAGACTGAGCAGGCCGCACACTACGAACTGCACCCCGGCGAGGCGAATGGGGGCGACCCGGCTCGAGTAGTGATCCAGCACCAGCAGGTGCACCGCCCAGAACAGGGCCCCCACCACCTGCAGCAGGTCGCCGTAGCCAATGGTGAAATCCTCGGTGACACTGAGGTAGTAGAGTCCCGCCATGGCGATGAGGGCGCCAACCCAGGTGTTGGCCCCCGTCTTGTGGCGCAGGGCCAGGCCGATGACGGGCACCAGTATGATGTAGAGGCCGGTGATGAAGCCTGCCTTGGCGGCCGTGGTGTAGAGCAGCCCCACCTGTTGTAGCGATGCGGCGCTGAACAGCACGGTACCGGCGATGAGGCCGCCGGTCAGCAGCAGGCGGCGATCTCCGGCCTGCCCGCCCGGCTGGCGGGATTTGAGCCACCACAAGAGCGGCAGCAGGGAGAGGGCCCCCAGCAGAAAGCGCAGGCCGTTGAAGGTGTAAGGGCCCATGTGGTCCATCCCGAGCCGCTGGGCGACGAAGCCCAGCCCCCAGATGGCGGCGGCCATCAATAACATCATGTTCGAACGCATAGATTCATCCCTGAAAGACGGACGGGCAGGGCCGTGCCGCAAAGCGCCAGCCTCCAAGATAACCGTGAGCGGGGGGATTTGTCTTGCGCTGTCGGTGAAGTTGGCGGCGTGAGCGGGTATCTCGCTGCACTGCCGCAGGCCGGGGGACTTAGCCGTTGGCGATCCTGGCCAGCAGGGGAATGAGGGCGAGCAGCAAGAGGTTGCCGCGCAGGATCCAGATCACCCAGAACTGCTGCTGAATGGAGACCATGGGGGCGCGTCCCTGGCGCAGGGAGCGGCGCCAGCGATAGAAGAGGCGGCTGGGGTAGCCAAAGCTGATGGCCATCACGAAGAACAGCAGCAGCTTGGTGCGGTAGCCCGGATTGGCGAGCAGCACGGCCGGTTCGTCGGGGTGGGCGAGCACCTGCAGCACCCCGGTGATGAAGATGAGCAGCAGGGCCAGCGCCGCCAGACCGTCGGCCAGCAGCAGCTTGCGTACCTGCTCGATGGACATGCCGCGGCGGAACAGGAAATATTCGGAGGTGATCGCCCCGGTCAGGGTGATCACGGCGCAGTAGTGCAGCGCCATCAACAGGTCCGGGTTCAGCATCCGTGTCGATTACCTCTAATTGAGCAGATAAACAGCTTCCTTTTGGACGCCATCTCGCGCTGCTGATATTCTGACACTACGCGTGGTCTGGCAATAGCAGGAGTCAGGATTGGTTAAACGAGCGGTCGCCAAAAAAACCTGGTCCCTGGTAACAAGGATGCGTCTGGGCCTGCTTTTGCTGTTCATTCCGGTGCTGATGCTGGGTGGTATCTACTACCTGCACATGGAGCGGAGTCTGCAAAGCGAGCTGCAGCAACGCCTGCTCGCCACCAACCACCAGCTTCGTCACGTCTTCATCGAGCCCTATCTGCACGAGATGGAGCGCCAGTTCACCCTCATCTACGACAGGGTCAAGGTTGAGGACATCAGCGGTCCCCGCCTGCTCAACACCGAGACCTATCTGAAGGAGTGGCAGCTCTACAAGGGGATCATGGCCGATCTGGTCTACATCTATGTCGGCACCGCCGAGCGCCAGATGCTGATCTACCCCGATTGGCAGGCGGATGCCAACTTCGATCCCAGGGTGCGTCCCTGGTATCAGCTGGCCAGCCAGCACGTGGGCAAGATGGTCTGGACAGAGCCCTATTACGACTACACCAACGGCAACCTGGTGATCGCCCTGGCGCGGGCCCTGACCGACAGGGAGGGCAAGGTGCGCGGGGTCCTTGCGGTCGATGCCATCCTGGCCCCCTTCTCCGCCCAGCTGAATCGCCAGCTGGGTGAGGGCTACCAGATGATCGTCAACCAGTCCGGCAAGGTGCTGGCTCATCCTGATGCGGCCCAGCTGCTCAAGCCCATGACCCACCCAGAATGGCTCGCTCGCTTCACGCAGGAGGATGGCATCTTTCTGGACAAGGACTCCCGTCAGTTCGTGGCCTACAGCAGGCTGCAGGAGCGCAACTGGGTGTTGATCAGCGTGCAGCCGGCGGCCAGCGTGATGGCGGTGGTGGACAGGGTCTCCCTCAACGTGCTGCTGATGGTGGCGCTGGCCTGTGTGCTCTACCTGATGCTGGCGCTGATCTGGTCCCGCTATTTTCGGCGCATGCTCGACGAGATCTCGAGCATGATCCGGGCCAGCCGGATGGAGCCTGACGGAGTACCCCTGGGGGGCATGCGCGAGCTCAGGCACGTCTATGCCGAGCTGGCCGAGGTGAGCAAGGATTATCACGAGGCGCGCCAGCAGGCCAACCTGGACAAGCTGACCGGCCTCTACAATCGCCGCTTCTTCGATGAACGTTTCAACCGACTGCTGCAGGATCAGCAGCCGTTCTGCCTGGCCATGGTGGATCTGGACGACTTCAAGCGGGTCAACGACACCTTCGGCCATCAGACCGGGGATGTGGTGCTCAAGCGGGTGAGCCAGCTCGGCCGGGCCCTGCTGGGGGATCACGGCTGGGTCTGCCGTTACGGTGGCGAAGAGCTGGTGGTGTTGCTGGTCAACCCGGACATCCACTTCTGCCAGATGCTGCTGGAGCAGTTCCGCAAGGGGGTGGAGTCACTGGACTGGCGCGAGCCGGGGCTCAGGATCACCTTGAGCGGCGGGCTGGTGGCCAGCCGGGCGGGGATGGATGGCAAGGCGCTGCTGGCGGCGGTCGATGCCGAGGTGTATCGCGCCAAACGTGACGGCAAGAACTGCATCCATCTGGGCCGAGCAGAGGCGAAGGGGCAGGAGGAGACGCCCCCTGCCAACGATGCACTGCTGAGCAACGAAGAGGCCTGAGGGCCTCTTCTTCATTCAGGAGGCTAGCTGCCAGTCGAGAGTGGGCCAGGCCTGCTCGGTGGCGATCTGGCGCAGGCCCGGGGCGGGATTGACCGCATGGGGGTGGGTCACCGCCTGCAGCAGTGGCAGATCGTTGTGGGAGTCGCTGTAGCCGTGGCTCTCCCGCCAGGGGTCGGCGCTTGCGGCAAACAGCTGGTTGATGCGGGCCACCTTGCCCTCGCGAAAACTGAGGGTGCCACGGGTCTGGCCGGTCAGCATGCCGGCCTCTTCATCCAGCAGGATGGCCACGCAGTGATCCATCCCCAGCATCTGCGCCATGGGGGCCACCAGATGCTCGCCGGAGGCGGAGATGAGCACCAGCTCGTCGCCCCGCTTGCGGTGCCACTCGATGCGCTCCACCCCCTCAGGGTAGATGCGCTCGCGCAGCACCTGCTCGGCAAAGCGGGCACAGAGCGGGTCGAGCCACTGGCGCGACTTGCCTGCCAGCGGCTGCAGGGTGAAGGCCATGTACTGGTGCATGTCCATCTTGCCCTGATGGTAGAGGGACATCATGGCCTGCTCCTCGGCAATCATGCCGGCCGGGGCCAGCTCCTCGGTCACCATGTACTCCAGCCAGAGGCTGGCGGAATCCCCCGCAATCAGGGTCTCGTCCAGATCAAACAGTGCCAGTGCCATGGGTGCTCCTCGCAGTGAAAATGGAAATGTAATGGGGCGTCATGCTACCTCACAGAGTTGATCCCGGGCCACCGCCAGGGTCACGGCACTGCCCACCGGCAGCAGATCCCGGGCCGAGCGGTTGAGGCAATCCACCGTCAGCAGGCCTGCCTCACAGCTCACCTGATAGCGGATCACGTTGCCGAGCAGCTGCTGCCCGCTGATAACCCCCGGCAGGTGCGGCTCGTCGCTGCGGGCGCCGGCCGGCAGCAGGGAGAGGGATTCAGGTCGCAGCGCCAGCTTGCCACGACAGTGCTGGCCGAACAGGGCCTTGGCCTGCTCGCCATCGAGCAGGTTGTAGTTGCCGATAAAGCCTGCCACGAAGGCATCGGCGGGGCGGGTGTAGATCTCCTCCGGCGTGCCGCTCTGGACGATGGATCCCTTGTTCATCAGGAAGATCCGGTCCGACATGGTGAGCGCCTCCTCCTGATCGTGGGTGACGAAGATGGTGGTGAGCCCGAGGCGCTGCTGGATCTCGCGGATCTGCTGGCGCAGGCTGCGGCGGATGCGGGCATCCAGGGCCGAGAGCGGTTCGTCCAGCAGCAGGATCCGCGGCTGCACCACCAGAGCCCGGGCCAGGGCCACCCGCTGGCGCTGGCCACCGGAAAGCTCGGCCGGATAGCGGCGCTCAAAGCCGGTCAGCTCCACCAGCGCCAGCGCCTCCTGCACGCTGGCGGCCAGATCTCGCCCCGGCTGGGGCTTCATCTTGAGGCCGAAGGCGACGTTGTCCCGCACCGTCATGTTGGGGAACAGGGCATAGCTCTGGAACACCATGCCGATGCCCCGCTTCTGGGGTTCCTGCCAGGTAATCTCCTCACCGGCCACCCGCACCTGACCGCCATCCACCGGGGTGAGCCCGGCCAGCGCCCGCAGCAGGGTGGACTTGCCGCAGCCGGAGGGGCCGAGCAGGGTCACCAGCTCCCCCTTGCGGATGCCGAATTCGATCCCCTCGAACACCCGGGTGTCGCCGTAGGATTTGTGCAGTTGATTCACTTCTAGATGGAACATCTTGATTCACCTATGAAATCTGTTGGCCGCCCAGGTGAGCAGCAGGGTCAGCAGGAAGTAGCTCATCACCAGCGCGCTGGTGAAGTGGCCCGAGGTCGAACGCATGTTGTAGAGGTAGACCTGCAGGGTCTCGTAACGGGTGCCCACCAGCATGTTGGCGAACACGAACTCGCCAAGCAGGAAGGAGAGCGACAGAAACAGCGCCGCCAGCAGCCCCTTGCGCAGGCAGGGGATCACCACCAGCAGGAAGGCGCGGCGGCTGCTCGCCCCCAGCAGGTGGGCGGCATCCATCAGATCCCTGAGCGGCACCCCCTGCAGGCTGTTGGCCAGCGCCCGGTACATGAAGGGGAGCACCACGGTGAACCAAGTGCCGATCAGGATCCACGGCGTGCCGATGATGGGCAGGACGCCATCGGCATAGATCTGCAGCAGCCCGACTGAGGAGACCACCGGCGGCACCGCGAAGGGGAGCAGGATCAACAGGTTCATCCAGGGATCCAGCCTGGGGAAGTAGTAGGCCACCACCAGCACGGTCGGCACCAGCACCAGGGTGCCCAGCAGCAGGGTGGCGAAGCAGACCAGGAGGCTTCGGCCAAAGGCCGCCAGAAAGCGCGGATCGCCCCACAGCTTGAGATACCAGTCGAGGGTGAAGCCATCCGGCAGCAGGGTCGCCCCCCAGCGGGTGGAGATGGAGTAGAGAAATGTGGCCAGCAGGGGCAGCAGCAGGGTAGCCACCAGGGCCCCCAGCACCCAGCGCGGCCAGCCAGGTTTCAAATCATGCATGGGATTGCCCCTTGTTCACGTAGCTCTTTTTCAGCAGCCACTGGTTGGCGGCCGTCACCACCCCCAGCAGCACCATCAGGATCACCGCCAGCGCCGCCGCCATATTGGGCTCGAGGAAGATGTCGCCGGAGACCAGGCTCGCCACCCGGATAGTCACCAGATTGAAGTTGCCGGTGGTGAGGGCGTAGGCGGAGGCATAGGCCCCCACCGCGTTGGCAAACAGGATGATCAGGGTGCCGAGCAGGGCGGGGGTGAGCACCGGCAGCGCCACGTGCCAGACATATTGGCTCTTGCTCGCCCCGAGCAGGGCGGCGGCCTGGGGCCACTCATCCTGCAACGCATCGAAGGCCGGGTAGAGCAGCAGCAGAGCGAGCGGGATCTGGAAGTAGGTGTAGATGAGGATGAGGCCGCTGCCCGAGTAGAGGTTGAAGCCGTCGATGAGGCCCCAGGATTTCAGCAACAGGGTCACGGCGCCATTGATGCCGAGAATGATGATGAAGGCGAAGGCCAGCGGCACGCCGCTGAAGTTGCCGGTCATGGTGACAAAGGCCAGCAGCAGCCGTTTTACCCGCTCGCCACTGTGGCGCAGCGCCGCCGCCCCGAGCGTGCCGATGGCGAGCCCCGCCAGGCTGGCGATGCCGGCGATGCGCAAGGAGTTGCCGAACGATTGCAGGTAGAAGGGGGAGCTCAAAATCTCCCGGTAGTAGTCGAGGCCCCAGCCATCGGGGGTCTGAAAGCTGCCCACCAGCACCCACACCATGGGGGCGAGCTGGAACAGGATCATCAAGAGAATGAACGGCAGCAGCACCAGCGCGGGCAACCAGTGGCGACGCAGCCGGCGCCGGGTGATGGCGGGTTGATCCGCCAGGATCTCGGTAGTCGCGGGCATCATCAGTGTACCTCCGGCAGGTTGCCGGCCTTGAGCAGCGGCGGGCAGCCCGGCTTGTCGTGGGAAACCCCCAGCAGATCGGCCATCAGGGCACAGAGCTGGGTCTGCTGCATGGCGGGACCGGCCGGCCACTGGGCCACGAACGCATCGCCAAACAGCCAGAGCGGTACCCGGCGCTCCTCGGTCAGGGTACCGCCGTGGCTCAAGTCGTTGTTCATGCCGTGATCCGAGGTGATCACCACCTGATACCCCTCCGCCAGCCACTGGGGCAGCAGGTCGGCCAAGAGGCTGTCCATCCGGCGCGCCTGATTGCGGTACTGACGGGAGTCGAGGCCGAACCTGTGGCCCGCATCGTCCACCCCCATCGGGTGGATCAAGAGAAAATCGGGGTCGTACTGGCTGCGCAGCCACTCGCCATCCATCAGCAGATGGCTGTCGGGGTAGCCGTCCTCCCAGTAGAAACAGCCGTGCTGGATGGGCAGTCGCTCGTCATGGGTGAAGCGATCCCGCGCCGCTTGCCAGGGGCTCTGGTTGTAGAGCTCGCTCACCCAGTGGTAGGCCGCCGCGGCGGTGCGTTTGCCGCCCGCGCGGGCCAGATGGAAGATGGACTCCTGCCGACTGAGACGGCTCACCCCGTTGTGGGTGATGCCGCTCTCCACCGGCGTCGTCCCGGTCAGGATGCACTCGTAGAGGGGCCGGGAGAGGGAGGGCAGGGCACAGCTCAGGGTGGCCTGCAACCCCTGTCCCGCCTCCACCATGCCCGCGAGGTAGCCCATGCAATGGGCTACCTCGGCAGAGAGGCCATCCACAAGTACCACTATCACCTTGTGTTGCACTGGCCGCTCCTTACTGCATGTTGATCATGACGGTTTCCTGCCACTGGCGCGGCAGGGCCTTGGAGCTCTGCTCCCAGGCGGCGTGATCCTGGACCGGCTTGGCATTGGCGTACTGCTTGGCCGGCAGCAGCTTGGCCTTGACGTCATCCGGCAGAGTCACGTTGTTGCGGATGGGGCGGGCGTAGCCGCGTGCCAGGTTGATCTGGCCGGCGTCGGAGAGGATGTATTCCCGCGCCAGCTTGGCGGCGTTGGGGTTTTTGGCCCACTTGTTGATGATGGTGGTGTAGCCGGCGATGACGGAACCGTCGCTCGGGATCACCACATCAAACTTCTTGGGGTCGATCTGGTCGCGGTAGTTCAGGGCGTTGAAGTCCCACAGCACACCCACTTCCACTTCGCCCTTCTCGATGTTGGCGATGGTGGGGTCGTTCAGCGACAGACGGCCCTGCTGGGCCAGCTTGCCGAACAGCTCCAGCGCAGGCTTGAGGTTCTTCTCGCTGCCGCCGGTGGCATAGGCCGCCGCCAGCACGCCGTTGTTGGCCTGGGAGGCGACACCCACGTCACCCAGGGTCACCTTGTAGTCGCCGCCCAGCAGGGATTGCCAGCTGGTGGGGGCGGCCTTGACCAGATCCTTGTTGATCAGGAAGGCGATGGTGCCGGTATAGGCCAGCATCCAGTGACCATCCGCATCCTTGGCCCAGTTCGGAATGTCGGCCCAGGTGGAGGGTTTGTAGGGCTGGGTGACCCCCTGCTTGACCGCGACCGGGCCGAAGGCACCGCCCACATCGCCGATGTCGGCGGTGGCGTTGCCCTTCTCGGCGGCAAACTTGGCGATCTCCTGGGCCGAGCTCATGTCGGTGTCCTGATGCTTGATGCCGTAGATGCTGCCGAGCTGCTGCCAGGTATCCTTCCAGTTGGCCCAGCTGTCCGGCATGCCGACGCTGCTGAGCTGGCCTTCACCGCGGGCGGCCTTTTCGAGATCCGCGATGTTCTCGGCGGCAAACAGTGGCTGACTGATGGCCACCAGGGCCAGTGCACTTGCGATCACGCTTTTCATCATTCCATCCCTCTGGACTAGGTCAGTTAAGGTTCGAGAGGGATGCTAGAGGGGAAATATGACGGTGGCGGGGCGCTTTGATGGCAGTTTGATGACAATCGCCCTGTCATGGCGCTGTCATCCTGCACGGTTACAACTCTCAATCCGAGTGAGGCTGGACTACTCCAGCGAGAGGTTGAACCAGCCACGGCAGCCAGGATGATCGACAGGAAGATGAGCGTGATCGAACCGAGATTGAGCGAGCGGGCAGTGGCCGATGGCCGCGCCTCCAAGTGTGAACAGATTTGCCAGACCCTGCGCCGCTATATCGGCAGCGGCCAGCTGGGTGCAGGGCAGCAACTGCCGGCCGAGCGGGCCCTGAGCGAGCGCTTCGCCACCACCCGCATCACCATCAAGGAGGCGCTCTCCAGCCTCGAGGCGGATGGCCTCATCTACCGGGCCGAGCGGCGCGGCTGGTTCGTGGCACCGCCCCGCCTCACCTACGACCCCGCCATCCACACCCACTTTCACCAGTGGATCGGCGAGCAGCAGCGCACCGCCGAGACCCGGGTGCTGGCCCACGGCGGCGAGCTGGCCAGCAGCGAGCTCTGCCGCTGGATGGGGCTGGAGCCTTTCACCCCGCTCTATGAAATCCGCCGCCTGCGCCTCATCGACGGCCGCCCCGTGCTGCACGTCAGCCACCACCTGCTGGCCAGCCGGTTTCCCGACATCGCCAGCGCGCCGCTGGCCAGCTCCCTCACCGAGCTCTATCGGGAGCGCTATGGCATAGGCCAGGGTGGGGCGAGCCTTGAGATCACCCCCTCGGCGGCGCGCGGCGCCATTGCCCGCGCCCTCAATCTGGCGGAGGGGAGCGCCGTGCTGCGGCTGGTGCGGGTCAACTACGACGAGCGGGGAGCGCTGGTGGATTGCGACATCGAACACTGGCGACCGGACGCCATCCGCATCTGTTTCGATACGCGAGCATTGCAGCCACTCGCAGGCAAGCTGCCGCAAACCCGGCTCGTGGATCCGGCGTGTCCTGGCGGGTCATGCCTGTGAGGAAAGGAGGGGGAGCGGATCCCGCGGGATCCGCCGGGATCAGTTGTCGATATTGGGGATCAGGTCGTCGAAGCTCTGGTAGCCGCAGTCGGCCAGTTGCAGCGACATGGTGTAGGTCTTGCTGCCCTCCCGCTGGCCGATGGCGGGGCGGTTGAGCTTGAGCTCCTGGTGCCAGTACTCCTTCATCCGCTCGATCAGCGCCATCGCCTCGCTCTCGTCCAGATGGAGCTGACACAGGGCCATGTAGTTGTTGGGTCTGTGCATGTTCTCCACCAGATAGTCCCCCAGCACCGACATCGCCTGGCGCGCCTGCTGACGGGCGAAGCGGCTGTGCTGCTCGAAGCTGATCCGCTCGCTGATGAGGAAGTGGTAACTGTTGTCGATGCCGAGCTGCAGGATGCCGAGCTTCTCCAGCTTGCGCAGATAGAGGTAGCAGGAGGCATCGGTCAGGCCGTACTCCCGCTTGAGATCGATCAGGGTCTTGTCGCGCCAGAAGATGTTGGCGAGAAAGGCGTAGAGACCGGGCTCATTGTGGAACGCCTCGTCCTGCTCCTGGGTAAAGACGGCGCGCCGGCTCTGGGCGTCCTGGGTGCGGTCCAGCAACTCCTCGAACGAGAGCCCCACCAGATGGCACACCTCCAGCAGGGTGTCGAACGGCAGGGAGGGCTTGTTCATCATCCGTTTGACGGTGGCGATGGAGACCCCCATGGCTTCCGCCAGGGTCTGATAGCGGATCCCCTTGTCGGTCAGGGTCTTCTTCAGGGTGTCGAGAATATTGTTGGCCAGGGTCTGGCTGTAGGTCATGCAACTATTCCTTTATCTGCATTTTTATGTTGTGTCAGAAATTGAGTTCTTTTGTCGTTGTGGGCTCAGATATTGACACTTTAAAAAACCAGAGGAAACAAACCCGACCTAATCGATTGAAATGGCCAGACCAGTCGCGCTCGAAGGTTGCAGATAGTGATACTCTGCGGTGCATATCCTTCAACCGTTCAACATTTTGCTGGTGGCGCATAAAACATCGCGCATAATTCAAAACGAATCGGATTCAAGACCTTCCTGGTTGAGAAATCGATTGTTTGCTTCCAATTTAAGGGTTTTTTAAACCGCAAGGTTTTTTATTCTTTCCTGGCATTGAGCGGAACTCGCAAGAGGGCCGCTTTTTTCTTTTCCTAGAATCTGAGCCCGCCGTCAAGACAGGGGCTCAGTTTCGGCACTTCCTGCGCCGCCGCCCTCGCGCGGCAGACATTTATTCCCCCTTGCAGGGAAACAGCTTGGGTATCTCCCGGATCAGCCAGCTCTTGGCCTTGCCCATGGTGTCGCGCCGCCAGGCCAGCACCACCTGGATCTGGTGACGATACTCGGGGCTGATCACCTTGAGCCGTCCGGCCCGGATGTCCTCTTCAATCCAGCTCAGCGGCATGGTGCCGACCCCGATCCCCGCCAGCAGGGCATCGCGCTTCTCGCCCATGGTGCTGACGGTCAGCCGCGGCTGCTTGTCGAGCAGACGATAGGTGAGCACCGGCTTGCGCAGCGCCGTGTCGGCCACCGCGATGGCCCGGTAGCGGCGCAGGGTATCGTCCGCCAGGGGCTCCGGCTCCTGATGCAGGGGATGATCCGGGTGGGCGACGTAGAGCATCACCTCCTCCTGCAGCGGCTGGTGCTTGATGCCGGTCATCATGATGTCGGGATTGAGGGAGGAGATGAGCAGGTCGGCCCGGCCATCCTCCAGACACTCCCAACTGCCCGCCAGTACTTCGGCCCGCAGCCGCAGCCGGGTATCGGTCAGCTCGGCCAGCCGCTCCACCAGCGGGTAGAGCGCCTGCAGCGGCACCAGCGCATCGACGGCGATGGTGATGTCGGTCTCCCAGCCGCGGGCCAGCGCCCGGGTCTCGCCCACCAGATGCTCGGCCGCCTCCAGCAGAATCCGGCCGCGCTCCAGCAGCATGCGGCCGGCCGGGGTGAACTTGGTTCTGTGGCCGCTGCGGTCGAACAGCATGGCGTCCAGCTCGTCTTCCAGCTTCTGTACCGTGTAGCTCAGCGCCGAGGGCACCTTGCCCAGTTCGTCGGCTGCCGCCGCGAAGCTGCCGCGGCGATCGATGGCATCCAGCACCCGGATGGCTTCCAGGGTCAGCGCCCGTTCCTTGTTCAGTTCCTTGGCCATAAATTGCCTTCAATTTTTTTGAACATGTTTGCCAGTTTATCTCGCTAACAAGTTAGGCCAAGTGTCTTTAATATTCAATCAACGCTTAGGCAGGAGCGCCAAGCAGCCAAATAAACGGGTAGTTCCAGACTGTGACCCCCTCAATCAGGGCGTCTGACTTCGGTGAAAGAACAACACACTATTTGAATGACCTCTTGCATGGATGCATTGATTCTGGCCACAGCGGCCTTGGCAATGACATAAAACCAAGAGAGTGAATGAACATGAAAAACGTAATCAAGATGCTGGCCGTTGCAGGCCTGATGACCGCAGGTTTTGCTCAGGCTTCCGTTCCGGCCGACCTCAACGCCGCCCCGGGTGTGCTGTTTGTAAACTGGCACGCCACCGCCGCGGTGGAAGGCAAGGGCAACCCCATGCTGGAAGTGCGTGACGAGTCTGGCGACCTGGTTGCCTCCGTCCACGCCAACCTGATGGGCAGCCAGCAGGTCCAGATCCCGAGCCGCACCCAGGGCAACCTGACCGTGAGCCTGGGTGAGCAGAGCAGCGACTACCGCATTCCGTTCGGCATCGGTAGCGGCAAACAGCGTTAATCAACCGTATCGGTACGTGAGGAGCACACCATGATGAAATTGAGAGCCGCAGAAGCGCGCGGCAAGGCCAACTTCGGCTGGCTGGATGCGCGCCACAGCTTTTCCTTCGGGCACTACTACGACCCGGACTGGATGGGGCATTCAGTGCTGCGGGTCATCAATCAGGATCTGGTGGCGCCGGGTGGCGGTTTCGCGACCCACCCTCACGCCAACATGGAAATCCTGACCTGCGTGCTGCAAGGCACCATAGAGCACAAGGACAGCCTCGGCCATGCCGAGCAGATCCCGGCGGGGGATTTCCAGCTGATGAGCGCAGGCTCCGGCATCCGGCACAGCGAATACAACCCCTCGCAGACCGAGCCGCTCTCCCTGCTGCAAATCTGGATCGAGCCGAACGAACACGGCACGACACCCGGCTATCAGCAGAAGAAGATTGAAGCCAACCCGGGCATGACGCTGGTGGCGTCACCGGACGGCGAAGCAGGATCCTTCAGGATCCGCCAGCAGGCCCGCGTATGGCGGTTGCAGCTTGAACCGGGTGAGAGCCTCACCTGGGAGCTGGCCGGCCGACACGGTTACCTGCAGATGATTTCAGGGGAGCTTGCCGCCAACGGTCTGGCTGCCCGACCCGGCGACGGGGTACTCAGTCGTGATGAGCCCAAATGGGATCTGGTGGCCATGAGTGCCAGCCAAGCCCTGTTATTTGACCTACCCTGAAGCAGTCAGCGGTGATGTGACGCAAAACGAGGATATTGAAATGGACAAGATGAAAGATTTGGCACTGCTGGTGGGTCGCGTACTGCTGGCTCTGATGTTTGTGATTGCGGGCTGGGGCAAGATCGGCGGTTACGCCGGTACCCAGGGGTATATGGAAGCCATGGGCGTGCCCGGTTTCATCCTGCCGCTGGTGATCCTGCTGGAGCTGGGTGGTGGCCTCGCCATCATGCTGGGCCTGTTTACCCGCAGCCTCTCCGTGCTGATGGCCGGTTTCACCCTGATGGCCGCCTTTATTTTCCACTATCAGCCTGCCGACCAGATGCAGATGCTGATGTTCATGAAGAACGTCTCCGTGGCCGGTGGTTTCCTGGCCCTGGCGGCGGCCGGTGCAGGGGCCTTCAGCCTGGATGGCCGCCTCGGCAAGAACTGGTAAACCCCGCAGGTTCGAGTTTTCCAACGCCTTTTGGCCGGTGCAGTTGCACCGGCTTTTTTATGCCCGCCACATTTGCCTGCGGCAGATGACGGCGACGTGATCGGCGACAACAAGCGCCTTTTGCATCTTATCCCCCGATCCCCGACAATCCCGATACCTGTGACGTGACGGGGATCCTTGAGGTTTTCCCGCGCTGACCCCTCTTTTGCACTGGCGGGAATTGCCCATGTTTACCCTCTACCACTCCAATCAGCTGGATCTGCTCAAAGAGTTGCTGGTGAGCCGCATCCGGCAGACCCCCCTCGCTCACCCCTTCGAGCGCGAGCAGATCCTGGTGCAGAGCCCGGGCATGGCCCAGTGGCTCAAGCTGGAGCTGGCCAAGGCCTTCGGCATCGCCGCCAATATCGACTTTCCGCTGCCCGCCAGCTTTATCTGGGAAATGTTCACCCGGGTGCTGGCGGACGTGCCGCGCCAGAGCCCCTACAACAAGGGTTCCATGAGCTGGCAGCTGATGACCATCTTGCCCGCCCTGCTCGACCGCCCCGCCTTTGCGCCGCTGGCCGCCTATCTGGGCGGGGATGACGCGGAGTCATTGCAGGATCCCGCCAAGGCGCCCGAGCAGGTGCGGCTGTGGCAGCTCTGCCAGAAGGTGGCGGATCTGTTCGACCAGTATCTGGTCTATCGGCCGGACTGGATCGCCCGCTGGGAACAGGGGGAAGGGTTGAGCCAGGAGCTGGCCGGGGTGAGCGGTCAGGATTGGCAGCCGGAGCTCTGGCGCGAGCTGGTGGCTCGCACCCTGGCGCTGGCCCCCAGCGGCTACCACCGTGCCAACCTCTACGAGGAGTTTATCCACGAGCTGGAGCGCACCGCCGAGCTGCCGGGCAAGCTGCCCCGGCGGGTCTTCGTGTTCGGCATCTCGGCGCTGCCGCCGCGCTATGTGGAGGCGCTGCTGGCCCTCGGCAGCCGGGATGAGGTGGAGGTGCACCTGTTCGTCACCAACCCCTGCCGCTACTACTGGGGGGACCTGCTCGATCGCAAGACCCTGGCGCGCCTCGAAAACAAGCTCAAGCCCGGTACCGATCTCGACACCCTGCAGGGCCCCGCCAACCCGCTGCTCGCCTCCATGGGCAAGCTGGGGCGCGACTACCTGCACCAGCTGATGGAGCTGGAGGTGCCGCAGATCGAGGCCTTTGTCGATATCGACGATACCAGCTTGCTGCGCGCCATCCAGAAGGATGTGCTGGAGCTGGCCGAACGGGGGGCCGGTCAGTTCGATCTCGACAGCAGCCATCACAAGAGCCCCATAGATCCGGCCGATGGCTCCCTGCAGATCCACGCCTGTCACGGCCCGATGCGGGAGCTCGAGGTGCTGCACGACCGGCTGCTGGCGCTGTTCGAGCAAGACCCCACCCTCACCCCGAAAGACGTGGTGGTGATGATGCCGGATGTGAACAGCTACGGTCCCTATATCCAGGCGGTGTTCGGGGCGAGAGGCCAGATCCCCTTCGCGGTGTCCGATCGGGCGGCGAGCCAGGAGAGCCCGCTGCTGCAGAGCTTCCTCGCCCTGCTGAGACTCCCCAACGCCCGGCTGGGGGCCGGCGAGCTGCTCGCCATCCTCGAGGTGCCCGCCGTGCTGCGCCGCTTCGAGCTCGATGACGACGAATTCAACCAGCTGCGGCGCTGGGTGCAGGAGACCGGCATCCGCTGGGGGCTGGATGACGGCTACCCGGAGCGCTTCGATCTGCCGCGCCTCTCTGGCAACAGCTGGCTGTTCGGCCTGCGCCGCATGCTGCTCGGCTTTGCCATGGGGGATGGCGAGCCGGTGGCGGGCATCCTGCCCTACGCCGATATCGAGGGGCAGCAGGGGCTGGCGCTCGGCAAGCTCGCCTGGTTTGTCGACTCCCTGGCGGAATTTCTGCCCCGCCTGCAACAGGCGCAGTCGCTACCCGAGTGGATCGCCTGCCTCAACGAACTGCTGGAGCGCTTCTATCAGGCCGACGAGGATGAAGAGCGCCAGCTGCAGCTTATTCGCAGCCAGCTGGCGGACTGGCTCGCCCAGCTCGGCGAGGCCCGCTTCGAGCAGCCCATCAGTGCCGATTTGCTGCAGGATCACCTCGGCAGCGTGCTGGGGGAGTCCCGCTCCAGCCAGCGCTTCCTCGCCGGTCAGGTCAACTTCTGCACCCTGATGCCGATGCGCTCCATCCCCTTCAAGCAGGTCTGCCTGCTCGGCATGAACGATGGCGTCTACCCGCGCACCCTGCCCCCCATGGGGTTCGACCTGATGGCGGTGGCCGGCCGGCGCGGGGATCGCTCGCGCCGCGACGATGACCGCTACCTCTTCCTAGAGGCGCTGCTGAGCGCTCAGCAGGGGCTCTACATCAGCTATCAGGGCTTCAGTGCCCAGGACAACAGCGAGAAGGTGCCCTCCGTGCTGCTGGCCGAACTCATCGACTATGTGCGCCAGGGCTTCGTGCTGGCGGGGGATGAGGGCCTAGATGACGAGACGTCCGGCAAGCGGCTGCTCGAACACCTGATCGTCGAACACCCGCTCACCCCCTACAGTCGCAGCTACTTCTATCCAGAGGCAGGCTCCGGCCTCTTCACCTATGCCGCCGACTGGCTGCCGGCCCTGAGCCCGCAGCGCGGGGCCGCCAACTTCCAGAGCGGCGAGCTGCCGCTGCCCCCCGAATGGGGCAAGGAGCAGGGGCTGGAGCTGGCGGAGCTGCTGCGCTTCTATCGCCAGCCCGCCAAGTATTTCCTCAACCGCCGCCTCAAGGTGTGGTTCGAGCTGGACGAGGCCGAGATCGAGGACAGCGAGCCGTTCGAGCTGGACGGCCTGCAGCACTACCAGCTCAAGGCGCTGCTGCTCGATGCCCATCTGGCACAGGGGGAAAGTGAGGAGCGTCGCCAGCGCCTGCAGCTCTCCGGCCTGCTGCCCCAGGGCTGGTTCGGCAGCCTGCTGCTGGACGATCTGGACGCCGAGATGGGCAAGCTGGCGGAGAGGCTACGTCCCTGGGTGGCGGCCAATGAGGCGGACAAACAGGCGGTGGAGATCGATATCTCCCTGACCCAGGGCCAGTTGCAGGGGTGGATCGACACCCAGAAGGGGCGCTTGCTGGTGATCAAACCCGGCAGCTTCAACGGCAAGGATCTGCTGCTGGGCTGGATCCAGCACCTTTGCCTCTCCCTGAGTGATGCCCCCGGCGACACCCTGCTGTTCGACGCCAAGCAGAGCCTGCGCCTGGCCAGGCTCCCGGCAGACGAGGCTCGGCCCAAGTTGGCGGCGCTGGTGGCCCTCTGGATGCAGGGGATGAAGCGGCCGCTGCCGTTCTTCCCCAGCACCGCCTGGGAGTGGATCAAGGGGATCGAGAAGGATCCGGAGAAACCGGAGGCCGCCGACAAGGCGGCCCTCGCCCGCTTCAACGGCGGCTACATGGTGACGGGGGAGGGGCAGGACGTCTACGTCGCCCGCTGCTTCCCGGAACTCGATGACGAGGTGCTGGCCCAGCTGCAGACGCTGGCCCGCGAACACCTGACCCCGCTGCTCAAGGCGCTGGAGGAGTTGCAATAATGGCCAATCCGCTCAATACCCTGCGTTTTCCCCTCCATGGCGAGCGGCTGATCGAGGCCTCTGCCGGCACCGGCAAGACCTACACCATCGCCGGTCTCTATCTGCGCCTCTTGCTGGGCCACGGCCCGCTCATCGAAGAAGGGGAAGACGCCGGTCAGCCCAGCGCCCACGAGCGGCCCCTGTCGGTGACCGAGATCCTGGTGGTGACCTTTACCGAGGCGGCCACCGCCGAGCTGCGCGGGCGGATCCGCGGCCGCATCCACGAGGCGCGCCTCGCCTTTATGCGTGGGCAAAGCGGCGATACCCTGCTGGCCCAGCTGCTGGAGGAGGTGGAGGATCACGAGCTGGCGGCCCGCCGCCTGCTGGCCGCCGAGCGGCAGATGGACGAGGCGGCCGTCTTCACCATCCACGGCTTCTGCCAGCGGATGCTGAAACAGAACGCCTTCGAGTCGGGCGCCCTCTTCGAAACCGAATTTCTCACCGATGACAGCCAGCTCAGGCTGCAGGCGGTGAGCGACTACTGGCGCGCCGAGTTCTATCCGGTGGATAAAACCCTGGCCAGCGCGGTACGCGCGCTCTGGCCGAGCCCCGCCGCCCTGCTGCGGGAGATGAACGGTTGGCTCGACAACAGCGAGCTGGAGATGCGCCCGCCGGCAGGGGACGAGACCCTGGCCGCCCGCCATCAGGCGGCCATGGGTCGCATCGAGGCGGTGAAGGAGGCCTGGCTGGCGCAGGTGGACGAGATCCGCCGCCAGACCGACGGCCATATCAGCCGCTACACCGGCAAGAACTACGAGGGGTGGCTCGCCAAGATAGCCGACTGGGCGCAGATTGATGCCAGCGGCTACGCCATTCCCAAGGAGCTGGAGCGCTTCGGCCAGACGGTGCTGGAGGCGAACCTCAAGAAGGGGGGCGACGTGCCGACCCTGCCGCTGTTCAACGAGATCGACGAGCTGCTGGCGAGTCGCCCCGGCATCCGCGATCTTATCCTGCAGCGGGCCGCCGTGGTGGTGCGCAGCCGGATGCAGACCAGCAAGCGCCAGGCTCATCAGCTCTCGTTCGACGATCTGCTCAAAGACCTCGACGGTGCGCTGGGTTCCAGCCTTGGCGAGCGGCTCTGCGAGCGCATTCGCGCCACCTATCGGGTGGCGATGATCGATGAATTCCAGGATACCGACCCCCAGCAGTACCGTATCTTCCATCGGCTGTACGGCGGCCACCAGGACACGGCGCTGCTGATGATCGGTGACCCCAAGCAGGCCATTTACGGCTTTCGCGGCGCCGACATCTTCACCTACATTCAGGCGCGGCGAAATGTGAGCGCCCACTACACCCTGGGGCGCAACTGGCGCTCCAGCGGCGCCCTGGTGGCCGCGGTCAACGGCCTGTTCGAGCAGGCCAAGGATCCCTTTATCTACGAGGCGGATATCCCCTTCCTGCCGGTGGAGGCGCAGGGCAAGAGCAAGGCGCTGCGCCTCGACGGTGAAACCGCCCCCGTGCTGCACTGCTGGCAGCTCACCGGCCAGCCCACCTTCAACCGGGGGGACTACCAGAGCAAGATGGCCCGCGCCACGGCGGCGGAGATCCACCGCCTGCTGACCCTGGCCCGCGAGGACAAGGCGCTGATCGGCGAGACGCCGGTGAAAGCGGGCGATATTGCCGTGCTGGTGCGCACCGGTGCCGAGGGCAAGCTAGTGCAGCAGGAGCTGGCACGCCTCGCCATCGCCTCGGTGTATCTGTCGAATCGCGAGAGCGTGCTGGAACAGGTGGAGGCGCGGGAGATCCTGCTCATTCTGCACGCCTGCCAGAACCCGAGCGAGGAGAGGAGCCTGCGGGCGGCGCTCGCCACCGGCCTGTTCGATCTCGACGCCAAGGCACTCGACGAGCTTGCCAGTGACGAGCGGGCCTGGGAGAGCGCGGTGCAGGAGTTTATGGAGTACCGCAAGGTCTGGCACAAGCGCGGCGTGCTGGCCATGCTGCGGGCCCTGCTGCACCGGCGCAATCTCGCCGCATCCCTCTTGGCGAGCCCCTACGGGGAGCGGCGGCTGACCAACTTCCTCCATCTGGGGGAGCTGCTCCAGCAAGTGAGCAGCGAGCTGGACGGCGAATACGCCCTGCTGCGCTGGCTGGGGGAAGCGGTAAACCGCCAGAGCGGCCAGGATGCTGAGCAGATACTTCGCCTGGAGTCCGAGCGCAAGCTGGTGCAGATCGTCACCATCCACAAATCCAAGGGGCTGGAGTACCCGCTGGTGTTCCTCCCCTTTATCTGCAGCCACCGCAGCGCCGATACCCCCCTCTATCACGAGGCCGATGAAGCGGGCAATCGCACCATACTGGACCTCACCGGCAACGAGGATTCTCTCGCAGAGGCCGACAAGGAGCGCCTCGCCGAGGATCTGCGCCTGCTCTACGTGGCGCTGACTCGGGGCGTCTACGCCACCTGGTTGGGGCTGGCGCCGGTGCGCTCCGGCAATGGCAAGTCGGAGAAGACCGACCTGCACCAGACCGCCATCGGCTACCTGCTGCAAAAGGGCGAAGAGGGGGACGCCGCCACCCTGGCGACCGCTCTGACCGAGTTGGCGCAGGCGCTGCCCGGGGTAGCCGTCGGTGAGCCCTCGCTCACCCGTCCGGCCCCGCTGCCGGCAGAAGAGGAGCAACTGGGCGAGCCCCAGGTGCGCCGCTTTGGCGGCACCCTTGAGCGGGACTGGTGGATCAGCTCCTACACCGGTCTCGCGGCCCAGGGCCACGGTCACAGCAAGGGGGTGCTGGCCAATCCCGGCTTCGATGACGAAGTGGTGACCGAGGCGGCCGCGCTGGCTGCCGAAGAGCCAGTGCAGGCGCCCCAGCCCTCCATCTTCACCTTCCCGAAGGGGGCGCGCCCCGGCACCTTGCTGCACAGCCTGTTCGAGACCATCGACTTTCAAAGCGCGGGCGGCGAGCCGCTGGCACAGCATATCGCTACCCTGCTGGCGCAGGACGGCTTCGACGAGAGCTGGGCCCAAGTGCTGCAACAGCAGGTGGAGGCGGTGCTGGATACGCCGCTTGAAACCGCGTTACTTGCAGAGAGTGGCGAGCCGGTGCGGCTGCGGGATCTGGCCCCCGAGCGCAAGCAGGTGGAGCTGGAATTCTTCCTGCCCATGGGGCGGGTGACGGCACCGGCGTTGACCGCCCTCTGCCAGCAGCACGACCCGCTGTCGCGGGGCAACAAGCCCCTCAGCTTTGCCACCGTGCAGGGGATGCTCAAGGGCTTTATCGATCTGGTGTTCGAGTGGCAGGGGCGCTGGTATCTGCTCGACTACAAATCCAACCACCTCGGCATGAGCCCGGCCGACTACAGCCGTCCGGCGCTGGAGCAGGCCATGGTGGAGCATCGTTACGATCTGCAATACCAGCTCTACTCCCTGGCGCTGCATCGGCTGCTCGCCCTGCGTCTGCCGGGCTACGACTTCGACCAGCACTTTGGCGGGGTCTTCTATCTGTTCCTGCGTGGCATGCCGCAGGGGGGGATCTTCCATACTCGCCCCAGCCGTGAGCTGGTGCTGGGGCTGGATCGGCTGTTTAGCGAGGGGGCTACGCCCGCCCTCGCACAAGTTTCGGATAACGGGGTAGAAGCATGAAGAGCGCAATGATGATCGAACGGCTCAAGACCCTGGCGCTGGCGGGGCGCATCCGCCAGCTGGATCTGCAATTTGCCAAGCTGGTGGCCGATCTGGGCGGCAGCCCCGAGCTGGTGCTGGGGGCGGCGCTCGCCTGCTTTGAGCTGGGGCGCGGCCATGTCTGTCTGCCGCTGGAGATGTTATCTGCCGGATCCTTGCGCCCGTTCGGGCTGGATCCGGATCAGGGCCGGGATCTGCTGGCCGATCTGGCGGATCCGGCGAGCTGGCCCGCCCTGTTTGCGGCAAGCCCGCTGGTTGGCAGCGAACAGGATGAGGGGCTCGCCCCGCGCTGGCCGCTGCGGCTTTGGCACGGCCGCCTCTACCTCACCCGCTACCACGATCACGAGCAAGAGGTGGCCCGCCATCTGCGTGCGTTAAGCGAGAGGGCCGAATGGCCGGAGATCGCCCCGGCCCTGTCGCGCCTCTTTGCCCGCGACTACGGCCTGGTGTTCGCGGCCCTGCTCAAGGCCCGCCTCGCCCCCGACTTCTCGGCCCGCCACTTTATCGAGAAGTACCTGGATCTGGTGTTCCCCAACGAAGTGGAGTGGCCCGCCATCGAAGGGCTGCTGACCAGCGCCCAGGCCGCAAACGACCTGAACAAACTGGATGCGCTGGTGCCCGAGGCGCTCTGCTGCAACGGCCAGAAGCTGGCGGCGGCCACCGCGGCGGCACGCCCCTTTGCGGTGATCTCCGGCGGCCCCGGCACCGGCAAGACCACCACGGTCGCCAAGCTCCTGGCCATTCTGGTGGAGACCGGCCTGCAAGGGGGCAAGGCCCCGGCGATCCGGCTGGTGGCCCCCACCGGCAAGGCGGCGGCGCGTCTGACCGAGAGTATCGGCTCTGCCCTGCAGGCCCTGGACTTGCCCCCCGAGTGGGTGGAGGCCATCCCCACCGAGGCGGGCACTCTGCACCGGCTGCTCGGGGTTATCCCGGGGCGCAGCCAGTTCCGCCACCACGCGGGCAACCCGCTGCACCTCGACCTGCTGGTGGTGGATGAGGCCTCCATGGTGGACCTGCCGATGATGGCGCGCTTGCTGGACGCGCTGCCAAGCCACGCTCGCCTCATTCTGCTCGGTGACAAGGATCAGCTCGCCTCGGTGGAGGCGGGGGCCGTGCTCGGCGATATCTGCAGCTTTATCGAACAGGGCATCAGCCCCGCGCAGGCGGACTGGCTCTCCCGCCAGACCGGCTATCGCCTGCAGGGCACGCCCGCAGGGGCCCCGGTGCGTGACAGCCTCTGTTTGCTGGCCAAGAGCTGGCGCTTCGATCAGCACTCCGGCATCGGCCAGCTGGCGCGCGCCTGCAATGGCGGCGATGCGGCGGCGGTGGAGGCGGTTTGGGGCGCAGGATTTATGGATATCAGCCTGCATCCCTGGGCGGGGGAGGCCTACGACGAGTTGATTGCCCAGGGGGTGGCCGGTTACGGCAGCTACCTCAAGGCGGCCCGCGCGGGGGAGGAGCCCGCCGCCGTGTTCAAGGCGTTCAACGGCTTCCAGATCCTCTGCGCTCTGCGTGACGGCCCGTTCGGGGTGCTGGGGCTCAATGAGCGGCTGGAACTGGCCCTCTCACGGGCTGGCCTGATTGCCCGCGATGGCGACTGGTATGCGGGTCGCCCCGTGATGGTGGTGCGCAACGACCACGGGGTCGGCCTCTACAACGGCGATATGGGGCTCTGCCTGCCCGATGAAACTGGGCGGCTCAAGGTATGGTTTGAGCAGCCGGACGGCACCCTGCGGGCCCTCTTGCCCAGCCGGCTGCCGCCCCACGAAACCGTCTACGCCATGACCATCCACAAGTCCCAGGGCTCGGAGTTTGCCCATACAGTGCTGGTACTACCGGACAGTCCCAGCCCGCTGTTGACCCGCGAGCTGGTCTACACCGGCATCACCCGCGCCAAAGCCCGGCTCGATCTCTACGGCGATCGCGCCCTGCTGGCACAGGCCGTGCGGAAAAAGACCGAGCGTTATTCGGGATTGGCACAGAGGTTGGGGGAGTGATGGGTTGGACGGCGGTGAAGGGAGATTGCTGTTGTCTAATCATCTTTCTACATACCGAATATTGTGGTATGAGGTAATAGTGTTGGAGAAATATATATGAAGGGCAAGGCTTTGGACATGCTTTCCGAGGTAGGTGAGTTTACCTTGGATTATTTTTTAAAAGAGGGGGTTCTCAAGGATTTTCCTCTCATTGGCTCTGTGCTTAAAATACTCCAAGCAGGAAATGACATATCTAATCTTATCTTTGCGAAAAAATTGCAAGCATTTATCAGTAAGTTAAATGAACATGACATCACCGCTGTTGACGAAAACATTTTAGATAAAGAAAAGCTGAGTGAGCTTGGATGTGAGCTGATCTTCATTATTGATAATGCTCAGAACGTTAATAGGGCAGAATGGCTTGCTCAAGCGGTGATTGGCTTGAGTGAGAAACGATACGATGTAGATACATTCCAGCGTCTAATAAATGTAATTCAAAGATATAGCCCGCCTCTTTCTAAATGCATGGGGTCATATTATGCTGATATCTCGATGGGATTTGATGAGGACTATCAATATGAGCTTTCAAACTTAGGTTTACTAAAACATAATCCGATATATATAACGCAATATCATGTGACTAACTTAGGCCAGGCTATGTGGTATGTCCTAGAAAAATCTGGTGAAATAGAAAGATTGTCAAAAAACAAATAACATCTCGTATGTTGAGCTTCGCAGGCTCAGCACCAACCTACCGATTGTGTAGGTTGTGGCTGAGCGTAGCGAAGCCCAACGTTTACCGCGTAATCTCTTTTTTCCTCCCCCTCATCCCCGACCCTTCTCCTCCTTTTTTAATAAACGGGAGAAGGGAGGTTGGGCATCATTTTATATCTTTCGCACCAAGGGATTATCCGGCATTTGTAGGTTCGATTAGCGAAGCGTAATCGGACGGTCGCGTAATCGGACAATAGCGTAACCGGATGGTCGCGTAATCCGACGATCACCTAATTGGAGGCCCCCTTAAGCGGGATTTCGACAAACCAGATATTCGGGTCGTCGGATATCCACACTCTCCAACCGCCTCTGGCTTATGGTTCGGCCTGCATATCCGGTTGGCAGCCGGGGCCCTGGGCGACCTCCTCCTTGAGCCAGTCGGTAAAGCAGCGGATCCGGGTCAGTCGGGGGGAGTCGGGATCCCAGACCAGATGGTAGTCGTTGTCGGGGTTGTAGCTCTTGGTGAAGAGGCGGGTCAGCAGGCCGCTGGCGATCAGATCCCCCGCCAGCACGTTGCGGCTCAGAGCGACCCCCTTGCCGGAGAGCACCATGTCGATCGCCAGGCTGTTGTTGTTGACCTCGAAGCGCTTGATCCGGCTCAGGTCGAGCCGATAGCCCGACTCCTGCAGCCACTTCTCCCACGAGACTCCGGCGTAGTCGGGCCCGGAGACGATGACGGTGTCGTAGAGATCCTCGATACGCTGCAGCCGCTCGGCCAGGGCCGGCGAGCAGACCGGAAAGACGCACTCCCGGATCAGCAGGCAGGAGCTCAGCTCGGGGTCGACCCGGTTGCAGTAGCGGATCGCCAGATCCATGCCACCCCGGCCTATGGGTTGCACCTGGGGATTGGCGTTGAGGCGCACTTCGACCTCGGGGTGGCGTTCGACGAAGCGCCAGAGCCTCGGCATCAGCCAGCGGCTGGCGAAGGAGGGGATGACGGTGACGTTCAGCACCCCTGCCAGCGGTTCACACTCGAGGGCGGCCATGCCCTGCTCGAATGCCGCCATGCCCTGGCTGACCCAGGGGAGCAGGCGTGCACCCCGCTCGGTCAGGCGCATGTTGCGCCCCTCGCGGACAAACAGCTTGACCCCCAGACTCTGCTCCAGTCCCCGGATCTGCTGGCTGACCGCCGCCTGGGTGATGAACAGCTCCTCGGCGGCGCGGGAATAGCTGCCGTGGCGGGCCGCCGCCTCGAAGGTGTGCAGGGCACCGATCTGGGCGATGTATAACTTGCGCTTATGTGTCTGGTTAGCTTTCATCGTTGGCCTTCCTGGCCCGGATTAATAACACTCGACGTCCAATCAAACGGCGAAATCAAGGCGAGGTTATCATGGAAACGGCAGGAAGCAATCTGATCGAATCGATCATGAAAATATTGACCAGAAGGGCCGACAAGGCTCGCACATTCAAGCAGGAGAATATGCCAGACTGGTTGCGACACGATATGGGGCTACACGATGATGACAATCAAAAGCAGCATCACGCCAGAGACAGGATTAAATATTGAGACGCTGTTTTTGGTACCGCGGGCCAAATTAATATTTATTTTTCTGAATATGATATTGAGTGGCGCTGGTGTCACCCTGTCTGAAATATGGTGTTGCGCCTCAGGTGATATGATCTGGCAATTGGTAGTCCCGTATATATTTCTGCTCGAGACCCGCATCAATCAGGCTGTTGCGAAGGTGGTGGCTGAACGAAGTTCAACGTTCAACGTTTACCGTGTAATCTCTTTTTTCCTCCCCCCTCATCCCCGACCCTTCTCCCGCAAGGGGAGAAGGGAGCAAATACGCTGTCCGATTACGCTTCGCTAATCGAACCTACTTGGTTGGCTATTTTTCCTTCAACCGAATCAACATGGCTGGCGATCATATCTTCGATGCTGCTTTATCCCCTCTCCCGTTGGGAGAGGGCAGGGTGAGGGGAGATCTCTGGGATTAGATGGTCAACTCCAGCCGGTTGCCTTCCGGGTCGAGAAAGGTGCTCTCGTAATAGCCGTCGCCGGTCCAGCGGGGGCCGTCCAGGTGTTTGACCTCGGCGCCCTTGAGCAGCTTGAGGCGGGCGGTCATCTTGTCCACCTCCTCTGTGCTGCCGAGGGAGAAGGCGATATGGGCCAGCCCCTGCAGCGGGTGTGGCAGGCGCAGATCCGCCGGAAACAGGATGGGGGTGTGCATCAGCTCCAGACTGGCCCCCCCTTCGAAGCGCACGAAGTAGGAGCTGAACTGTTTGCTTGGATTGTGGTAACGCTCATTGGCCTGCCCGCCAAACAGGGTGCAGTAGAATGTTGTGAGCGCCTCCAGATCCTGCGCCCAGATGGCGACGTGATGGATATGCATGGCTGGTCTCCTGTGACTTGATGCCCTTAATGCTATGCTGGGGCCTGCCCCTTCGACATGGTTGAGTCCGTCCTGATGATGTCTGAAACTGCCAACATCGAGCTTATCGATGTCTCCCCCGACTGCCGCGAGCAGATCTGCTGTGACAGCCTGCTGCCGGCCCTCGCGCAGGAGCAGGTGTGGCTGGCGGGCTATTCTCGCCTCAAGACTCGCTACCGCATCGCGCGCCGCTTTGCCGATATGCACTGCTTCTTGCTGACCCTGGGGGGCGAGGGGGAGGTGCTGGTGGGCGATCGCATGGCGCGGCTGCAGGTGGGTGAATGGGCTCTGATCCCGGCCGGGGAGCCGCTCTGCTATCAGTTGAGAGAGCAGCTTAGTGAGCAGCTGAGTGAGCCGATTAGTGAGCAGTTGAGAGAGCCACCGAGCGAGCCGTTGAGCCAGCAGTCGAGCGAGTGGGAGCTGGTGTGGCTGCTGCTGCACAAGGACTCCCCCTGGGATGCCTTCGCCAGCCAATCCCGGTTGGGTTGCACCTCCCAGCAGGCCACTCTGCTGCGCACCATCGAGAACCTCTATGCGGAGCAGGAGCGCCACCAGGACCCGCTGCTCAGCGCCCTACTGGTGGAGCAGCTCGGCTTCTATCTGCGCCGTCTGTTGCAGAAAGGAGAGGGGCAGCGGCGCGGCGAGCGGCTGGCGCTGCGCCTCGAACTGCTGCTCAAGGAGGCGCTGGCCGAGCCCTGGGACATAGCGCGCATGGCCAGCGCCCTGCATCTCTCCGAGCGCCAGCTCTACCGGCTCTGCCAGCAGCACTTCGCGCTGGCACCCATGGCGCTGCTGCAACGGCTGCGGCTGCAACGGGCTGCGCTGTTGCTGGCCAGCCGGGCCGATTCGGTAAAGCTGCTGGCCGAGCAGTGTGGCTTTCGCAACGAGTACCACTTCTCTACCGCCTTCAAACGCCAGCATGGCCTGGCGCCCAGCCACTATCGCCACCGGCATCATCCCGCCTTTAAAACCGGAAAAGGCTAGTGTATTGAGTCACACTGGTTGCTACTGTTGTTCAGACGAACCTGATTGCGGCCGATAACCGGAGACGGGCCATGAGCCGGCTGGCCGCGACAGAGTTGGGTTTCATGGGAGTCGTCTCCCCATAGTCGTTTTTCTTCAATCAGATTGCATTTCCCGCAGTTGGGGGTGAGAGGGCAAGGATGGTCTCTATGCTGCAAGACAGTGACACGATCAGGATCTCGGACGTCAGCGAAGCTGTGGTGCACGGCATCCTGGCGGTGGTGAGCGACGGCATCTGGGACTGGAACGCCAACACCGGGTTCGTCTATCGCAATCCCGGCTGGTACCGGATGCTGGGCTACGAGCCCCACACCCTCGGCAACACTGTCTTCACCTGGGAGAGCGTGATCCATCCCGACGACATGGAGCAGGTGATGGCCTGCTTCGACGCCTACCTGAGCGGCGCCGCCCCCGACTACCGGGTCGAGTATCGCTGCCGCAGCCGCGGCGGCGACTACATCTGGATCGAGGATTGCGGCCGCATCATAGCCCGCAACCCGGACGGTTCTGTGGCCCGGATGATCGGCGCTCACCGCAACATCCACGCCCAGAAGCTGCTGCTGGAGCAGCTGGAGCGGCGCAACCACACCCTGGAGCAGCAGATTGCCTTGCGCACCGCCGAGCTGGTGCGGCTCAACGAGGCGCTGCAGCAGAAGGCGGAGGAGAATCGCCAGCTGGCGGAAACCGACGCCCTGACCGGTGCCGCCAGCCGCTACCGGCTGGAGCGCACCATTCGGCAGGAGTGCGAGCGGGCCAAGCGTTTTCAGCAACCCTTCTCCGTCATCGCCATGGACGTGGACGACTTCAAGCAGATCAACGACAGCCACGGCCACCAGGCGGGGGATCAGACCCTGATCAACATAGTGGCGCTGGTGCGCAGCCACATTCGCGAAATAGACCTGATTGCCCGCTGGGGCGGGGACGAGTTCATGGTGGTGCTGCCCAATACCGGCCTGGCCGATGGCTGGCGGGTGGCCGACAAGCTGCGGCAGTTGCTGATGGCGACGCCGGTGTGTGAGCACTTTTCCATCACCATGAGCTTCGGGCTGGCCGAGTACCGGCCGGACGAGAGCATGGGTCAGCTGATGGTCAGAATGGATCGGGCCCTCTATCAGGCCAAGCAGACGGGCAAGAACCAGATCTGCCAGTAGCCGGCCGCCCCGCCAGGCCGCTGGCTGCCGGATGGTGCTAATCCTTCCCCCCGAATGCGTCTTGACCTCAGCCTCATCTTGACTCCGTACGGGTACGCTGGTCTGATGCGCGCTCTTTAAACCCCGTGAGACATGAAACGATGAAAAAGAGCATCCTGGTTGCCCTGACTGCACTGCCTCTGATGGCCAACGCCGGCCTGATGGACTCCCTGACCGACACAGTGACCAGCAGCGTGACCAGCACTGCCAAAGAGATGGCCGGCACCGCCATGGACAGCGCCTCCAACGAGGCGATCAAGAAGGCGCTGGACATCAAGGAAGGCGGCTCCAACAAGCAGGCCATCAAAGAGAAGCTGGGCGCACCGGCCAGCACCAAGACCGAAGCCGGTCTGGAAGTGTGGACCTATGATCTGGGCGCCCTGAACAAGGTCTCCCCCATGCTGGCAGAGACCTCCAAGAGCCTGTTCAAGGAGTCCGAAGTGGCCCAGAAAACCGTGCTCATCAAGTTCGAAGGCGAAACCGTCAAGACCCTGAACCTGGCCGACAAGACCAAGGCCTGAGTCTGAACGACGTGCATGAAAAAAGGGGCCCGCGGGCCCCTTTTTGCTGCTTTCGAATTACTGGTGCGCTTCGGCGAACTGCTTCATCGCTTCGGCGTGCTTGGTCATGCCGTCGGCACGCAGATTCAGGTTTTTCACGAACTCGGCCTTCTTGGCCGGATCTTCGATCTTGTCGTAACGCTGCTGCAGGTTCGCCTGGATTTGCTCCGGGGTCATGTTCTGCATGCGGGCCATCTTGTCGTGGCGGCCGCCATGGTGCTTGCCGCCCATCATGCCGCTGCCGTCCATCGGGCAGTCGGTCATCATGCCGGGCTGGGCAGTGCTGACGGCTTCGCTGGCGGCATAGGCGCCAAGCGGCAGGCCAAGGATCAGGGTGGCGGTCAGCAGAGTCTTGGTCAGTTTTTTCATGGTCTATCTCCTTGCGGATTGAGTTCGGGGTCGGCTTGCTCGCCTTGACCCTGATTACACACCAGACAGGTGTCTGAACTTTGCCAGTTGAAGCCTATTTTGTAGCAGAGTGTGACACCATGACCCTGTACCGGGCATTGACCGGGCCCATGTTGGGCGGGCAATAAAAATACCCCGTCAGCGTTGGTCGCTGACGGGGTATTTTCAGGCTGGCCGGCTTAGCGCTGGCGACCGCTACCGACGTTGTAGGGCATCCGATAGCTGCTGCTCTCGCCATCCAGGCTGAGGGTCAGGTCACCCTGGGCCCGCATCGGCAGGCGTACCTGCTGCATGCCGTTCAGCCGGGCAGGGACCCGCTTGATCAGGTCGCCGGCGGCATTGTGGACCTCCAGGGTCGGATGGGCATCGCCGCTGCTGGCGGTGTCGTGCCAGTTGACGAACAGCAGGCCGGGGGCAACGCTGACGTCGGCCGGCAGGGCGGCCTGGGCTAGCCCGGTGTGGGCCAGTCCGGCCAGCATGAACAGGGCCATGGTCTTGTTGATCATGAGTCGATTCTCCTTGATGAGATGCCGCAGGGGCGGCGGGAAGGTCAGGGTGCGCACTGGAGGGGGCGCATCATGACGAAGGGGGCTCGGTCGCCTGGTCGGCGGGCACGCCGGTATCGTCTGCTGCCGCGTCGACGGCGCCGGCTTGCACCGGGTCGGTCTGGCCGGATGTGCGCCTTGCCTGTCTGGCAAGGGCTTCGCTGGCGGCAAAGGCCAGCAGCAAGGGGGTGGTGAGGGCCAGCATGGCCTGTCTGCTCCTGCAACCGATGGGGTGGTCACAGTAAACAGCCGGTCTGTGTCTCAACTTTGCCGAGCGGCCGCTTTTTTGTAGCAGAGTGTGGCATCTTGCTGATCTGGCACACTTTGACACAAACCGCCCGGCGGATTTTCGTATACTCGTGCCAGCTCTAACAGGAGGTCCCCATGAATCAAAACAGCACCCACATTCTGGTGGTCGACGATCACAGCGAGATCCGCGATCTGCTGAAGCGTTTTCTGGAACAGCACGGCCTGCGGGTCAGCTGTGCCCGCGATGGCAAGGAGATGAAGCGGCTGCTGGAGGAGCGGGAGTTCGATCTGCTGGTGCTGGATCTAATGATGCCGGGAGAAGACGGCCTGACCCTCTGCCGCGAGCTGCGGGCCAAGTCCAGCCTGCCCATCATCATGCTTACCGCCATGGGGGAGGAGACCGACCGCATCATAGGGCTGGAGATGGGGGCCGACGACTACCTCGCCAAGCCGTTCAATCCGCGCGAGCTGCTGGCCCGCATCAAGGCGGTGATGCGCCGCACCCAGGTCGAGCCGCAGCCGGCGGCCGAGGCCTTGACCCGGGATCTGCGCTTCGATCGCTGGCTCCTCGACATCAACCGGCGCGAGCTGGTGGATGAGGAAGGGGTGGGCCTGAGCCTCTCTACCGCCGAATTCGACCTGTTGCGGGTCTTTCTGGAGCGGCCGCAGCGGGTGCTGAGCCGGGATCAGCTGCTGGATCTGGCCCGTGGCCGCGAGGCGGTGGCGTTCGACCGCGCCATCGATACCCTGGTGAGCCGGCTGCGGCGCAAGCTGGAGCGGGATCCCAAGAATCCGGAGCTTATCAAGACCATCTGGGGCGGCGGTTACCTGTTCGCCGCCGATGTGACCCAGGTATAAGGCGGTGGGGATGTTAAGACGCGGCTGGTCGAAGCTGTGGCCCAAGGGGCTGACCGGCCAGATCATCCTGGTAGCGCTGGCCGGGCTGGTGCTGATCCAGCTGCTCAGCATCCAGATCTATCGCACCGATCGGGAGGAGGCGCTCGGCTACGTCAACAGCCGCAACGCCATGCAGCGCATCGTCTCGGTGGTGCGGCTGCTGGCCCTCTCGCCCCCCTCCCTCTATGACGAGATCCTCAAGGCGAGCCGCAGCGAGACCCTGCTGCTGCGCATCGCCGACGAGCCGCTGCAGCCGGACAACCGTAGCCCCCGTTTCGAGCAGTTGGTGCGCTCCCGGTTGGGTTACCCCTCGACCCTGATGGTGGAGATCAGCGCCGAGCTCAAGCAGGATGCCCAGCGCAGCCGGGCCTGGCAGCACCACAACCGGATGATGAAGGACCGCAAGGGGGTGCCGCCACCGCAGGACATGCGGCTGTACGGCTCCATCCAGCTGCCGCGCGGCGGCTGGCTGCAGTTCAGCTCGCTGGTGGACAAGGAGTCGGCCAGCTGGTCCTGGCAGACCACCTTCAACCTGATGCTGGTGGCGAGCCTGGTGATCGGCATGATGATCTGGCTGTTCCGTCGTGCCACCCGGCCGCTCAAGCAGCTGGCCGCCAACGCGGACCGGCTCGGCCGCGGCGAGGACATAGAGCCGCTGCGGGAAGAGGGGCCGACCGAGGTGCGTGAGTCCATCCAGGCCTTCAACCGCATGCACACCCGGCTCGATCGCTTCGTGCAGGACCGTACCCGCATGCTGGCGGCCATCTCCCACGATCTGCGTACCCCCATCACCAGCCTGCGACTGCGCACCGAATTCCTGGACGAGGGGGAGGACAAGGAGCGGATCCAGCAGACCCTGCAACAGATGGAGCAGATGCTGGCGGCCACCCTCAGCTTTGCCCGGGAGGAGGGGCAGCAGGAGGCGACCCGGGAGCTGGACCTGGTCAGCCTGCTGGAGAGCCTGTGCGACGACTATGCCGACACAGGTCAGCCGGTTACCTGTCTGGCAGAGGGCAAGCAGGTCTACGCCTGCCGCGCCAACACCCTGCGCCGGGTGCTGCAAAACCTCATCGGCAACGCCATCAAGTATGCCGGCAGCGCCGAGGTGTCGCTGGAACGCACCGACAGCGAGCTGGTGATCCGGGTCTGCGATCAGGGGCCCGGCATCGATCCGGCCCGGCTGGAGGATGTGTTCAAGCCGTTCGTGCGCCTCGACGAGGCCCGCAACACCGAATCCGGCAGCGTAGGGCTGGGGCTCTCCATCGCCCGCACTCTGGTGCACCAGCATGGGGGCGAACTGACCCTGCACAACCGGGAGCAGGGCGGGCTGGAGGCTCGCATCAGCCTGCCGCTGTGAGGGGCGAACGAGTCGATGAAAAGGGCGCCTGCGGGTGCCCTTTTCGTTTTTGGTCTTGCACTGGTCCGGCCGGCATCACGCTCGTTTCATACTCGCTCATGCTTGTTCTCCTATGCTGAAGATGGTGATAATCGATGGCCGCGCAGACGGCCAAACAGCAGGGTCGGTACAGGGATGGCAGGTGAGTCGGGAGTCAGGTGGCGAGTCGGATACGGGTGGTTGCTGCTGCTCTGGGCGCTGGTATTGCCGGCATGGGCGAACACAGCGCCCAAACCGCTCATCGTGGCCAACTCCAAGGCCTGGCAGCCCTTCTCCTATCTCAATGAAGCGGGTCAGCCCGATGGCCTGCTGATCGATCTGTGGCGCGAGTATGGCCGCGTCACCGGTCGCCCCATCCAGTTCAAGCTGGTGGACTGGCAGAGCTCGCTGGATCTGGTTCGCAACGGCCAGGCCGATGTCCATGGTGGCCTGCTCTGGTCGCCGGAGCGCAATATGGTCTACGACTATGGCCAGGCCCTCTCCCACCTCGACGCCCAGCTCTTCTTCGCCAACTCCCTGCGCGGTTCGGACGTGAACTACTACCTGCTGCACGAGAGCGTGGGGGTGGTGGCGGGAGGGTTCGAGGAGTACTACGCCGGCAAGAACTTCCCGCGCACCCGGCTGCGCACCTTCGATGACAACGACGCCATGCTGCGCGCGGCCTTGAACGGCGAACTGGAAGCCTTCATCGCCGACCTGCAGGTGGCCAACTTCTACATCTACACCGCGGCGGATCCCACCCGCTTCATCCCGGTGCGCCACCTCTACAGCGATGACGTCCGCTTTGCCGTCGCCAAGGGCAATCAGGCGCTGCTGCAGGAGCTGGAGCAAGGTTTCGCCCACATCGGCGAGGCGGATCGGGAGCGGATCATCCGCAAGTGGATGCATATCGAGACCGTCTACCCGGCTCATCTCTGGCCCTGGCTGCTGGCCGTCGGCGGCCTGGTGCTGATGGCCTACATCATCCAGCTGCGGCGGGCGGTGGCGAGCCGTACCGCCGAGCTTATCCAGGCCAACGCCAGGCTGGAGCGTCTCGCCAGCACCGACTCCATGACCGGCATCCTCAACCGGCGCGCCTTCTTGCCGCTGCTGGAACAACGACTGAGCAGCAGCGAGCCGTGTGCCCTGCTGCTGTTCGATCTCGATCGCTTCAAGGGGATCAACGATCACTTCGGGCACGGGGTCGGCGACGAGGTACTGTCGGCCATGGTGGAGCGCGTGCAGCGGGTGTTGCCCGCCAGCGCCCTGTTCGCCCGCATCGGCGGCGAGGAGTTCTGCATCAGTCTGCTGGTGGTCGACATGGCAACGCTGCAGCAGTGGGCCGAGCGGATCGGGCGGGAGGTCAATGGCCGCAAGCTGTCGACCAGCGCCGGGGAGCTTGGCATCTCCATCAGCACGGGGGCGGTGTGGGTGCCGGCCGAGGTGAGGGCAGAGGGCCGACGAGTGCTGCTGCAGGCGGATCAGCTGATGTATGGTGCCAAATCTTTGGGGCGCAACACCTGGCAGGCGGCAAGCTATGTGAAAGAGGGGGCAGACGAGGCGGGGCAATAAAGAACCGCCGCCCAGGGTGGGCGGCGGTGAGTCATCAGAAGTTGTAGGTCATGCCCAGGGTGTAGCGGCGACCATCCAGCACTGTGCCGAAGCTGCTGTAGTCCACCGTCTTGTCGAACAGGTTGTAGACGCCTGCGGTGACGTTCAGATGTTCGTTGGCCTTGTAGACCAGACCCGTGTCGAAGAAGGTGTAGGAAGGGGTGCCGTCGGCCATTCTGACCCGGCTCAGGTAGTCCGAGGTCTTGCTGCGGAAGTTGACCCGTGACCAGAGGCTGACGTCATCGGTACTCTTCCAGTCGACCGTGGTGTTGAACATGTGGCGCGGCATCTGGTTAAGTGCCTTGCCCTCGTTCGGACCGCTCTTCTGCTCGGACTGGGTGAAGGTGTAGCTGGAGGCCAGCGACCACTTTTCGTTGATGGCCCAGTTGGCCGTGCCTTCCACCCCGCGCATGTTCGCCTTGTCGACGTTGATGCGGTCGCTGATGAAGTCATAGGTGTGACCGTTCAGGGTGCAGGAGGGATCATCCTTGCTGGTGCAGCGGCGGATCTCGGAGATCTTGTCCTCGAAGTCGGTATTGAACAGAGTCAGCCCTGTGCTCAGCCCCTCCTGACCATCCCACAGCAGGGCGATCTCCTGGCTCACGCTGGTTTCCGGTTTGAGCTGCGGGTTGCCGACCAGCATGCCGTCCTGGGTGCCGCCGCCGGTGGCCTGGCCCCAGTTGGCGGCCGACATGCGCAGATCCGGTGAGCGGTAGCCGGTGGAGACGCCACCCTTCAGGGTCCAGAATTCGGCCGGGTGCCAGACGCCGTACAGACGCGGGCTCCAGTGGGTGCCGTAGTTCTGGTCACGGTCCATCCGCACGCCGCCGGTGAGGGCGAAGCTGTCGGTCAGCGACCACTCGTCTTCCACGAACAGGGCCCAGCTCCAGCGAGTCAGCTGATTGGCACGGTTGGCCACGTTGAGTTGGTTTTGCTGATCCTGAAGATCTTCATAACGATACTGACCGCCCACGCTCAGGTAGTGAGCCCCCAGTTCGAACTGGGTATGGGTGTCGGCGATGGTGTTGATGAGCTTCATCTGACGGCCGGGGTTGGTGTTCTCTTCCCGCTGCAGGTAGCTGGTGGAAGAGCCGAAGTCATAACGGCCGTCGTGGGTGATGGCGTAGTTGGTGCGTTCGTAGGTATAGATACTGGGCTTCGTTGTGGCAGAGAGAGATCCACCTGGTGTACGGTTGCGATCCTGCAGACCGCGGCTGGCCTCGAAGTCAAAGCGGTTGTGCTCGTCCGGCGTCAGGCTGAACACCACAGTGCCGCTGCGCATCTCCTGTTCGGCGAACCCGTTCTGGAACTGATCCTCGCCGCGGTGGGAGAGCAGACCGTTCACTCGCACCCCCAGCAGACCATCCACCAGGGCGCCAGCGGTGTAGGCGTTGCTCTGGAAGATGTTGCCGGACTCCTTGTTCTCCTGGAAGGTGGAGTCGGCCTGCACCGAACCTTGCCAGGCCGTCATGCTGGCGGTCTTGCGGGTGATGATGTTGATGACCCCGCCCATGGCGTCAGAGCCGTAACGGGAGGACATGGGGCCGCGCACCACCTCGATCCGCTCGATGGCCTGCAGTGGCGGCAGCCAGCCCTGCTCGATGCCGGGACCGTCGCTGTTGGGACGGGTGCCGCGACTGTCGACCCGCTTGCCGTCGACCAGCATCAGTGTGTACTTGGAGCTCATGCCGCGAATGCTGATGTCACTGCTGCTGCCGCCGCCGGTGATCACCACCCCCGGCACGTCCTTCAGGGCGTCGGTCACGTCACGGTAGGCGCGTTTCTCCAGTTGCTCGCGCGTCACCACCGAGATGGAGGCGGCGGTGTTCTCGATCTTCTGCTGGAAGCCGGAGGCGGTCACCACCATGACCTCCTGTTCGGCGGCATGGGCGTTGGCGGCGAGGACGGCGAGAATGAGCGTGGTCAGCTTGTTGCGGTGCATTGTTATCATGTTGGCCTGAACTCTTTTTTAGTAAGAAGATGCATTCATCCTTTGGGTGAATCGATGGGGGGTCTCACCGCATCCCGCGTGAAACCCGGACCAGGCAGGTTCAATCGAATAGTGATCCCGGCGGTCGGCAGGCATTGTAGTGATCACGGATGACCATGTAAATGATAATTAATCTCATTAATATTGTGCGGTTATCCTCTCGCCAGCAGAGAAGCGGAGGTATGCAAGGATAGGAGCAGGGTGGGGATGGCGGGCAGGGTGAATTTGAGGCAACAAAAAACCCGCCGAAGCGGGTTTTTTCAATTCTTGCAGTGGATCCGTTCAGCCGGCAGAAGCGGGGTGACGGTATCCCTGACTTGAATTACAGGGCAACTACGTTGGCAGCAGCCGGGCCTTTCTGGCCTTGCTCGATGGTGAACTCAACGCGCTGACCTTCTTCCAGGGTTTTGAAACCGTTGGACTGGATAGCGGAGAAGTGTACGAACACGTCTTTGCTGCCGTCAACCGGGGAGATGAAGCCAAAACCTTTTTCGGAGTTGAAGAATTTTACGGTACCAGTCACTTTGGACATAATAATTACTCTCAAATTTAGTGTTTGAAATGCCATCAGATGGCAAGTTTTGATTTTTCGTCAGTAATACGTAGGGGAAGCACTAAAGAAGGAGAATTATTCGTCAAGCATCATCGAAATAACACTTGCACTAATCACTGCTTTACTAAAATGACTGCCTAACATAATCAGGACTGAACTGCCGAACTATCGCTGTCGATTAGAACACGCACGCTTTGTTAAAGCAAACTTTATCTCTCAGTTGGTACTCTGTGCCGGATGTCTGGATTTTCAGGACGATTTTACCTTTTATATCAATAGCATGAATATCCATTTCAGGTGCTTTTCGGGTTGGGGTGAATCCCTTTGTGCGCAGAAAAAACGAGATAAAGGGTCATGCGAGTCGACAGATAATGTCACATCAAGGGTCAGAACCTTCCCCTTCCATCATGAAAAAGCCAGCCCGTCGACAGGGCGTGGGCTGGCTGTGTTCTGTTGAAACGGCATGATCAAGGCTTCTTTCGAAAGCGATTGCTGACGGAGTCAACCCAGCTGAATGTCTCGGGCAGTACCTGATTGGCGGCCCGTTCCTTGGCCTTGTCCCTTGCGAGCTGTGCCGCCGCTTTCGCAGCCGCCGCCCGGTCGGCGACCACCTTGAGCCGGCCTTCCTCGCGAATGCGATTGCGCTCGGCATTGGTCAATGGGTGGTCCGCGTTGGCCTGTGCTTTTTGCAGCAACAGGGTGATCCCGGCCTTTTCGGCGTCGGTGAGATCCTTCATTTCCAGCTTTTTCACGGCGTGTACCTGATGACGGGGAGGGAACTCCCTACCACGTCACCTGGCTGTTTATTGTGCTGTCGATGGCATTCCCGATGATTTCCCCGGTTGGACTAGGCGTGACCGGTTGGTTCGACATGGATCAGCACGATGGCGTGGGGCAGATGGCGCTGGATCCCCTGCTCTATGCGGTCACAGATGGCGTGGGAGTGCTCGATGCTCATCTCCTTGGGCAGTGTCAGGTGGAAGTCGATATGGCGACGACGCCCCGCCTGACGGCTGCGCAGGTCGTGGAAGCCGCCGTGCTCCGGGCAACACTCCTCGATCACTTGAGTGGTGATGGCCAGCTCCTCCTCGTTCATGCTGTGATCCAGCAGGGGCTGGAAGGCCTGGTTGAGCATGGCGATGGCCTCTCTGAGGATGAAGAGCGCGACCCCGATGGCGACGAGGGGATCCAGCAGATAGAGGTTGTAGCCCAGCGCAGAGGCGATCCAGATGCCGAGCAGACCGGCAGCCACCCCGAGCGAGGTCAACACATCCGCCTTCAGATGCAGGGCATCGGCGGCCAGCGCCACCGACTCTTCCTCCTTGGCGACCCGGTAGAGATAGGCGGAGACGCCGCTGTTGACCAGCGCCGACAACAGCATGACCAGCACGCCGAGCCCGACGCCTTCGATGGGAGTGGGGGTGATCAGCTTGCCGACGGCCTCGAAGATGATCCAGCCGGCGGCCAGCAGGATCAGCAGCGCTTCGATCACGCCGGAGACATTCTCTATCTTGTCGTGGCCATAGGGGTGGCGTGGGTCGGGTGGAATATCCGATTTGCGCACGGCTACCAGCGCGATCAGGGCGGCCACCAGATCCATGGCCGAGTGGATGGCTTCGGAGATGATGCTGACGGAACCGCTCAGTATGCCGGCAATTATCTTCATGACAATCAGGCTGATATTGGAGCAAACCGAGACCAAGGCGGCTCTGGTTTTTCTGGTCATGGGATATCCCTATTCTCGATGAAATAGTTTGAAAATAAGGCCTGATAATATCAGCTTGCGTTAATAATGACTTCTTGAGGTTGTAACTTTTTGTTTCAGGCGATAGTGAGAATGCTTATCCAAATTAACACTGCTCGTTTAAATAATAGTTATTTTGGTTTTTGGTGATTTATTTCAGGTGGCCGCCAAATAATATTGATAATCGCTACTTTATAAGGCTTCCGGTGTTTTTACGGCCGTTCCTTCCCCGCCCAGGAGTGCCTGGCGGGGGCCGTCTGCCCCGGTTTGGCGCGGCGTGACGGATGAGGGTGGATTCTTGCGCAAGATTGGGGGTATGCTGGATTGAGTGCGATCTTGGGATCGTCACTGAAAGCGTACTGTAGTCTACGATTCGGATGGCATGCTGGAACTTGGGTTCCAACTGTCTGGGTAACATTTTTGGAGTTTGATGATGAGTAACAAAGAACATCACAACGGCAAAGATGCCAAGAAAAAACCGCAGATGTCACTGAAAGAGAAGCGCGAAGCCAAACGTCAGAAAGCAGAACTGAAAAATGGCAGCGCGATGAAGTAACGCTCCCCATGCTGTAGTTTCTTTGGAGCCAGTAACAAAAAGCCAGCCTGTTTCGGGCTGGCTTTTATGTTTTTGGCGTGGGCTCAGGGGGTGGCGCCGTAGCTGGCAAATATCCGTTCGTAGCGGCCATCGGCCCGCATCTTGCCGAGCTGGCGATCGAACCAGCGTTGCTGCACGGCCTGGCGAAAGGCGAAATGGTAGTGGGTGGGGGCGAACAGATCATATTGTCTGACCCGGCTGGGGGCATAGAGCTCGGCGCCATACTTGCTGGTGGCCAGTTGCGCCAGATAGTAATAGAACACCCGTTGCTCCAGGATCACCGCATCCACCCGCCCCAGCATCAGTCTGTGCACCTGTCCCTGCTGCTTGGCGACCTCCTCGTAACGGGGATTCTGGTCGGCCATGCTGGCGAAGGCTCCCCCCAATACCTGGCGTGCCCGCTGAAAGGCGCTGACCCTCAACTCTTTCATGTCGTCCAGCGTGGCGATATGGGTCTTGCTCAGGGTGAACACACGGTTGTGAAAGGCGATGACGGGCTGCGACAGGAAGACGTTGTCCAACATCCCGGGTTTGACGTTGATGATGGCATCGAGCCTGCCGGACTCCAGCATGCGAAAGGTGCGCTCCAGCGGCAGATATTCGAAGCTGGGCTCGTAGCCGCTGCCACGAAAGGCTTCCCGCAGCAGATCGAGCTCGATGCCGCGTCCCTCTTCCTCAATCACATAGGGGGGAATGGCGAAACTGACCCCCACCCGCAGTGGCTCGCCGGCCAGCAAGAGGGGAGAGTGAAACAGCACGGCAAGGCTTGCCGCGAGCAGCAGGATACGAGACAAAAACCCCATGCGTTCTCTCTGACAAACGAATTGCCCTGATGATAAACCCTGGGCGGGCGACAGGGGGAGCAGGGTCGGCGACTCTGGTCGGGGGAGCCGGCTTGCGTGCCGCGCCTGCGTCAATAACGGGTAAAAAAAGGCCCTGCGTGAACAGGGCCCTCTGAACTGTGAGCTTCCCTTAGAACGGGATGTCGTCGTCGAAATCCATCGGCGGCTCGTTGTATACCGGCGGAGCGGACTGCGGCTGCTGGGCCGGACGGCTATAACCGCCCTGCTGTTGCTGCATGTTCTGCTGCGGAGCCGGGCGGGACTGGTTCATCGGCTGCTGGGACTGCATGCCCTGTTGCGGCTGACCCCAGTTGCCTTGGGACTGACCGCCCATGCCCTGACCGGCGCCTTGCGGACGGCCACCCAGCATCTGCATCACGCCGCTGAAACCATCGACCAGTACCTCGGTGGTGTAACGCTCCTGGCCGCTCTGATCCTGCCACTTGCGGGTCTGCAGCTTGCCTTCCACATAGACCTGGGAACCCTTCTTCAGGTACTCGCCCGCCACTTCGGCCAGCTTGCCCATGAAGACGACGCGGTGCCACTCGGTACGCTCTTTCTGCTCACCGGTCTGCTTGTCGCGCCAGGTGTCGGAGGTGGCCAGGGTGATGTTGGTCACGGCACCGCCGCTCGGCATGTAGCGCACTTCCGGGTCTTGCCCCAGGTTACCGATCAGAATGACTTTGTTGATGCCTCGACTGGCCATAATCTCTCTTCCACCCTTTGTATTCCGGCCAGGCCATATGCCCGGACCAATTCAACATTTCGTTTGTTTTCTGCGAGATACGCAAGAACGCCGCAGGCGCTTGCGACTCATGTGATGACTGAACCCGGGTTAGCTCGCCTGTCGACTGCCATGCCGTTTCCAGATTTTGCCCGCAATAGTAACAGTTTTTGGGGAGAAAGACGTCTTCTTCGTCGCCAGCTTCTCCGGACCGAGGGGTTAACTTACACGAGGCGGGCCTTGGCCAGCAAGTGAGCCGCAGAGGGGGGTACCTAGCATCGAAACCTGGGCGCGAAAAGTGAATTCGATGACGCTGCGACAGCTCCTGTCTGCCTGGATGCCAGCATTCCACCCAAATGGGGGGGGGCTGCTAGTTATTTGTATTGCTTGGAAAATTGGTGAGTTTCAAAGGAGGCGCATCGCCGTCTAATACTTTTTTAATGCTGCACCCCACGGGGGGCTTGGTACTCTCTGCTGCCGAAAAAAACCATGGCCGCAATGTTCAAGGACCAGCCTTTCATGAGCACCCCATATCCCATCGTACTGGTAACCGAAAACAATGTGCAGGCAACCAGCTTCCAGAGCTATCTGGCCGAGCAGCTGGCACTGCCCATTGTGCTGGTGAGCACCCTGGAGGAGCTGCCGCAACCGGACGAGCTCGAGCCTCGTCCGCTGTTTCTGGTCGATCTGGACTACCTCAAGTCGAGTCAGCAGGCAGGATGGCCGCGGGAGATCTCCAGCCGCTTCGGGGAGGCCAATACGGTGCTGCTCAATGCCCCGACCAGCACCGATCGGGAATTGCTGCTGATGTGGCCCCATACCAGCGGACTCTTCTTCTGTCAGGATCCGTTGGATCGGCTGGTGCTCGGCATTCGCAAGGTGCTGGAGGGGGAGTACTGGATCCCGCGCCACCTGCTGTGCGATCTGGTCAACTACTACCGCAAGGGTGGGGAACATCACCTGCGCAACCAGACGCTGCTGACCGTGCGCGAGCAGGAGATCATCCGCTATCTGATGACGGGCGCCTCCAATACCGAGATCGCCGACAGCCTGTTCGTGAGCGAGCACACCATCAAGTCCCACCTCTATAACGTCTTCAAGAAATTGAACGTGAAGAACCGCTTGCAGGCGGTGAGCTGGGCCAAGGAATATCTCTGAAATCGATAGAGATGATGGATAAAACCTGTCTATTCATCCAGTAGTCTCTATGCCATACTGACTCGCTCAGGTTTCCGTATCGAGCGTGCAACAAGATGGAAAAGATCGTGGTCCGGGGTGCTCGCACCCACAACCTCAAGAACATCAATCTGACCCTGCCCCGCGACAAGCTGATCGTGGTCACCGGCCTCTCCGGTTCGGGCAAATCCTCTCTGGCGTTCGATACCCTCTATGCCGAGGGGCAGCGCCGCTATGTGGAGTCACTCTCCGCCTATGCCCGCCAGTTCCTCTCCCTGATGGAGAAACCGGACGTCGACCATATCGAGGGGCTTTCGCCCGCCATCTCCATCGAGCAGAAGTCCACCTCCCACAACCCGCGCTCGACCGTCGGCACCATCACCGAAATCTACGACTACCTGCGTTTGCTGTTTGCCCGGGTCGGTGAGCCGCGCTGCCCGAACCATGCCATACCGCTCGCCGCCCAGACCATCAGCCAGATGGTGGATCAGGTGCTGGCCCAGCCGGAGGGGAGCAAGCTGATGCTGCTGGCCCCTGTGGTGCGCGATCGCAAGGGGGAACACACCAAGCTGCTGGAGAATCTGGCGGCCCAGGGTTACATCCGTGCCCGCATCGACGGTGAGGTGTGCGACCTGTCTGACCCGCCCGCGCTGGAGCTGCACAAGAAACACACCATCGAGGTGGTGGTGGATCGCTTCAAGGTGCGCGATGACCTGGCCCTGCGTCTGGCCGAGTCGTTCGAGACGGCGCTGACCCTCTCCGGTGGCATAGTGCTGGTGGTGCCGATGGACGGCGAGGAGGAGGTCGCCCCCATGACCTTCTCCGCCAACTTCGCCTGCCCGGAGTGCGGCTACTCCATGTCGGAACTGGAGCCGCGCATCTTCTCCTTCAATAACCCGGCCGGAGCCTGCCCCACCTGTGACGGCCTCGGGGTGCAGCAATATTTCGATCCCGCCAAGGTGATCGGCGATCCGGCCATCAGCCTGGCCAACGGCGCCATCCGCGGTTGGGACAAGCGCAGCTTCTACTACTTCCAGATGCTCAAATCCCTCTCCGAGCACTACAAGTTCGATCTGGAGACGCCCTGGGAGGATCTGCCGGTCAAGACCCAGGAGGTGATCCTGCGCGGTTCCGGTCGCACCGAGATCGAGTTCCGCTACATGAACGACCGCGGCGATGTGGTTGTGCGCAAGCACCCGTTCGAGGGGATCCTGCACAACATGGAGCGGCGCTACCGGGAGACCGAATCCAACTCGGTGCGGGAAGAGCTGGCCAAATACATCGCCAACAAATCCTGCACCAGCTGCGGTGGCAGCCGGCTGCGGGAAGAGGCGCGCCACGTCTTCGTCGACAACCGCAATCTGCCGGCCATCGCCGAGCAGTCCATCGGCGATGCGCTGGCCTTCTTCGAAGGGTTGAATCTGACCGGCCAGCGCGCCCAGATTGCCGAGAAGATCCTCAAAGAGATCGTCGAGCGGCTCGGCTTCCTGGTGAACGTGGGTCTCAACTACCTGAGCCTGTCCCGCAGTGCCGAGACCCTCTCCGGCGGCGAGGCACAGCGGATCCGGCTGGCCAGCCAGATCGGGGCCGGTCTGGTGGGGGTCATGTACGTGCTGGACGAGCCCTCCATCGGCCTGCACCAGCGGGATAACGAGCGGCTGCTCAAGACCCTGACCCACCTGCGGGATCTCGGCAACACGGTGATCGTGGTGGAACACGACGAGGACGCCATTCGCCTCGCCGACCATGTGCTCGATATCGGCCCGGGGGCCGGGGTGCACGGCGGGGCCATCGTCGCTCAGGGTACGCCGGCGGAGATCATTGCGAACCCCGAATCCCTGACCGGTGACTACCTCTCCGGCCGCAAGCAGATCGCCATCCCGGTCGAGCGCACCCCGCTCACCGGCAAGTGGCTGAAACTCAAAGGGGCGAGCGGCAACAACCTGCGCAACGTCAACCTGGACCTGCCCATCGGGGTGATGACCTGCGTCACCGGCGTCTCCGGCTCCGGCAAGTCGACCCTGATCAACGACACCCTGTTCCGTATCGCCCACCGCGAGCTGAACAAGGCGACCGAGTCCACCCCGGCTCCCTATCGCAGCGTGGAAGGACTGGAGCACCTGGACAAGGTGGTGGACATCGACCAGAGCCCCATCGGCCGTACCCCGCGCTCCAACCCGGCCACCTACACCGGCCTGTTCACCCCGATCCGCGAGCTGCTCTCCGGCACCCAGGAGGCGCGCTCACGCGGCTACCAGCCGGGCCGCTTCTCCTTCAACGTGAAGGGGGGGCGTTGCGAGGCGTGCCAGGGGGACGGTGTCATCAAGGTGGAGATGCACTTCCTGCCGGACGTCTACGTGCCGTGCGACGTCTGCAAGGGCAAGCGCTATAACCGCGAGACCCTGGAGGTGAAGTACAAGGGCAAGAACATCCACGAGATCCTCGAGATGACGGTGGAAGATGCCCGCGAGTTCTTCGATCCTGTGCCGGCAGTGGCGCGCAAGCTGCAGACCCTGATGGACGTGGGCCTCTCCTATATCCGCCTTGGTCAGTCGGCCACCACGCTCTCTGGCGGCGAGGCGCAGCGGGTCAAGCTGGCGCGCGAGCTCTCCAAGCGGGATACCGGGCAGACCCTCTACATCCTGGACGAGCCGACCACAGGGCTGCATTTCCACGACATCCAGCAGCTGCTCAAGGTACTGCACCAGCTGCGGGATCGCGGCAACACCATCGTCATCATCGAGCACAATCTGGACGTCATCAAAACCGCCGACTGGATCGTCGATCTGGGGCCGGAGGGGGGCGCCGGTGGCGGCCGCATCCTGGTGACGGGGACGCCGGAACAGATCAGCCGTTGCGAGGGTTCTCATACGGCCCGCTTCCTGGCACCTCTGCTGGCCAGATAAAGCGTTCAATAATTGTGACAAGGGGCCCTGGGCCCCTTGTTTTTATTGTGGTAATTCAGTGACCTCTCGGCGGGCCTATCCTCCATACTTGGGGCAAGACCCTTCCCGCTTCGCATTGCCATTCAAAGGATATTGGCGCCCATGGCTCAACCGTCCCGCTCCATCGACCATCTGCTGGCCTACTCCATGTTTCCGGTCTGGGCCGGAGCCATCCTGATGCTGCTCATCGTGATCGCACTGGCCCAAGTGCCGGCGGCGCAGCGGGTCGAGGAGCGGCGGATGGAGGAGCACCTGCAGCGGGTGATCAGGGCGGTGCAGAACGACATCGGCGCCATGAATGCTTTTACCCGGGACTGGGGGATCTGGGATCAGAGCTACCATTTTTTGGCTCACCCCAACCAGGCCTACATCAACTCCAATCTGCTGGTCGACACCCCGATGCGGGACTTTGAACTCAACGTGTTGAGTTACATGGATTTGCAGGGTTCGGAGATCTGGACCCGCACCCTGTTGCCAGACGCGCCGGACACGGATACTACCCTGTTGCCCTCCTTTCTGGACGATCTCAAGCTGCAGCTGCTGCGCGAGTCACGGCAGGCGGGCATCAGCAACCTGAGTGGCGTCAGGCGCTCCCAGTGGGGACCGCTCATCTTTTCGCTGCAGCCGGTGACCGATACCCTCGGCAGCGTCAAACCCAACGGCTATCTGCTGGCGACTCGCTGGCTGGACAAGCGCTATCTGCAGGATCTGGGGGAACGGACCGCGCTCACGCTGACCATAGCCCAGCCAAGAACGCGCGAGCATCTGGGCTCCTTCAAGCCGCTTGGGCCGCACATGAGCTACCGGCTGGTCGATCTCGGGTTGCAGCAGGTCAGAGGGGAGGGGTTGCTGCTCGACAACGACGGCGAGCCTGTATTGACCCTGATCGTGGACGAGGAGCGGGACGTGTTGCTGGGGGCGATGGAGGGGGCGATCTGGACCTTCATTGGCATGCTGCTGATAAGCTTCGCCTGCATTCTGATGGCACTGGCCCGGTTGCGGGCCATCGTGCTGGGGCCGATTGGCGAGCTGGTGGGGGCGCTGCACCAGTTTACCGAAAAGCAGGATGCGAGCGTGCTGCCCATCATCGACAGCAGCCAGGAGATGGCGCTGCTCAGCCGCAAATTCCGCGAGATGGCGGCCAGGATCAGCCTGCACCACAGTGCCCTGCAGGCCCACTCCTCCCGCATGGAGGTCGCCGCCTATACGGATCCACTGACTCATGCCTTCAACCGCCGTTATCTCGATGAGTGGTTGCTGAACCGCCAGGATCCGGCGGCAGGCTGGGTGCTGGTGATCCTGGATCTGGATCACTTCAAACGGGTCAACGATCGCTTCGGCCATGACATCGGCGATCTGCTGTTATGTCAGCTGGCCGAGCTGCTGCGAGGGGCGCTGGATGAGGAGGAGCCGCTGATCCGGCTGGGTGGCGAGGAGTTCATGCTGTTGCTGGCCAGAGAGGAGCCAGGACAAGTGGCGGGACGGATCGAGCGCCTGCGCCGCAAGATCGCCGACTGCCGTTTCGGGCGGGAGGAGCTGCCGCTGCGCATGACCGTCTCACTGGGATTCTGCGATTATCCTCTGCATGCGGAGCTGGAGGACTCTTTCTGGAGTCTGAGTTTCAAGCTGGCGGACATGGCCCTGTACCGGGCGAAACAGGAGGGCCGGGATCGCTGGCGTGGATACAGCGGCGAGCTGGGGCGGGCACAGTGGAGGTTGAGCCCGGAGCAGCTGGCGGAAGGGGAGTGGCTGTTGTGCCAGGCCTCCCACGCCAACCAGCCGGTCTAATGGGTCAGGATCAGCAAGGCCATGCCGAGCACGAAACCCAGCAAAATAAACAGAAAAGAGCCAATGCCCCAGATGGCTGCCAATATGGCTACTATTTTGTCCCTTCTGGTTTGTGGTTTCATAAAGAATTACTTACAGCCCGGCTACATGGCCCGCAAAAATACTCTTGTTGGACGAGTGAAACAACCGTTTTCAGTCGTTTTTATCCGCAATAAGATATATGGAAATTATTTCTTATTGTGGTTGGTAAGGCGGCAAATCTATCCAGTTAATTGTTTTTATTTGATATTTTTGGTGTTTCTCTCGATGCTCAGTATGGTTGGAAGCTGCTGTACACATCTATCTATTTCTTGGTAACGTTTGAGCTAAATCAATAACTCGGCATTCACATCCCTTTATAGTTTTCGGGCTTGCAACATATAAAACGAAAACTAAAAGGAATACGTGATGAAAAAGATCCTTCCTCTGATGATCGCAGCAGCGCTTGCATCCCCCGTCGCCATGGCTCACCAGGCCGGCGATTTTCTGGTGCGTGGCGGCCTGGCTTTCGTTTCTCCGCAAAGTAGCGGTAACGATTTTGAGATCAATGACAATGCCCAACTTGGGTTAACGCTGACCTATATGGCAACCGATAACTTTGGGGTTGAGCTACTGGCAGCAACGCCGTTTTCTCATTCAGTGAAAATGGGAGATACGGAAGTCGCCAAGGTCAAGCACCTGCCGCCGACCCTGATGGCGCAGTACTACTTTGGTGATGTCCAGAGTAAGGTGCGCCCGTATGTTGGTATCGGTGTGAACTACACCACCTTCTTCGACGAGCAAGGTCGCGGCCCTCTGAGCAACGCTGATGTGAGCTTGGATAATTCCTGGGGCATGGCCGGTCAGGTCGGTCTTGACATGGCGATCAATGACCGCTGGTTCGTCAACGGTTCTGCCTGGATCATGGATATCGATACTGATGTGCATGTAAACGGTGGTGATGGCATCAAGACCAAGATTGACCCAATGGTATTTATGGTTGGTGTCGGCTATCGCTTCTGATAGGACACAGGGTTGGCCTCCCCACGGGCCATTACAGCTAGCATGTCTCTTTGGCCCGGCACAGTCCGGGCCCTTTTACGTTCAGGCCACTTCCCGCCAACTGTGATCCAACCCCATATAGATCAATAAAATACCCTCTGTCTCCCCTCTATAATTCGCCCCTTGTGCCGATAGTGTCTATGTTCACGTTACCTTTCCCCCACGAGTGAGGATGTCTCCATGGGTTTATCTATTGTGCAGCGGATCATCGCCGGATTTGTGTTGATGCTGCTGCTGTTGATCCTGCTGGGTGTGATCAGCACCCTGAAGATCAGGGGCATCAACGACGGTTTGTCACAGGTTTCCGACCGGGCAACCCCCCTGGTGATTGCGGTGGCCGGTCTGAAGGGCGCCCTGCAGGACAGCAACCGCTGGGTGCTGGTCTACCGGACCAATGAGGATGGCAGTCAGTTGCCGCAGCTGGCCAGCCAGTTCAAGGAGCAGCAGGCGCGTTTCAGCCAGCTGAGCCAGGAGATGGACAAGTTCAGCGGGGTGACCGAGGCCGGTTCCCGCTTCCAGCAGGTCGATGCGGCGACCAAGCAGTTCTACGGCCTGGCCGAACAGGTGCTCTCCCAGCACAGTCAGTGGGTCAATGCCCAGGATCAGCGCCACAAGCTGGAGATTGCCTTCATCCGGCTGGAAGACACCTACCAGTGGGCGGCCGATCTGCTGCTACAGCAGACGGCCAGCAAGCGCTCCATGCGAAACAAGGCGGAGCTCATCACCTCGGGTATCGCGCGCGACCTGAAGAACATTCGCCGGGCCGATGCCAAGACCGACCTCAACGAACTGGAGAAGGTGCTGAGCAAGGACATCGAGATGGCGCGCAAGCGGCTCGATCGGGTGCTGGTGCCGGATGACGTGAAGCAGCGCTTCGTCTCCAACCTCGACCGGATGCAGGAGCTGGCGCTCGGCCCGCAGGGGCTGCTCGCCACCATGCGCAATGCCCAGCAGCTGGCTGCCTCGTTGCAGACTCTCAATCAGCAGCTCGATGCCAGCCTGATCAACAGCCTGGGGCTGCTCGACGAGATGGGACAGTCGGCCGGCTCCATCGCCAGCCAGAGCCGCACCACGGCGGATGATGCGGTCAGCAGTGCCAGCTTCTGGATCCTGATCGTGGCCGCCATCTCGGCTGCCGCCGCCCTCATCATCGGCTATACCACGGCGCGCAGCATTCAGCGCCCGCTGCAGATGATCAACAAGGAGCTGGATTACATGGCGGCCGGGGACATGACCCGCCGCATCAATTACCGCAGCAGCTGCGAATTCGGCGCCCTGGCCCGTTCCATCGACGTGCTGGCCGGCAAAACCGGCGAACTGCTCTCCCAGATCAATGCCGGCTCCCGTCATCTGGTGGAGGAGGCGAGCCGCGCCGCCGAGATAAGCGAAAGGGCAGTATCCCGGGTGCAGGATCAGAAGAGCCAGACCGATCAGGTGGCTGCCGCCATCACCGAGCTGGAGGTGAGCGCCACCGAGGTGGCCCGTTCCACCGACGGCACCAAGCGGGAAGTTGATCTGGCGGATGATGAAGCCAGAACCGGCCGCCAGAAGGTGGCAACCACCCGTCGCATCACGGAACAACTGGCCGGAGCCATGGAGGAGGCCGTCGGCATCACCTACAAGCTGGGCGAATTCAGCGACAACATCGGCAGCATTCTCGACGTGATCCGCAGCATCGCCGAACAGACCAACCTGCTGGCGCTGAACGCGGCCATCGAGGCGGCGCGGGCCGGTGATGCCGGCCGCGGCTTCGCGGTGGTGGCCGACGAGGTGCGGGCGCTGGCCAACCGGACCCAGACGTCGACCGAAGAGATCCAGGCGATGATCGAAAACCTGCAGAGCTCGAGCAAGCTGGTGGTGGAGGTGATGGGACGCAGCCAGGAGCAGACCCACAGCTGTGTCGAACAGACCCGTGAGATGGATGCGGCCCTGCAGTCCATCGCCGACCGGATGAGCGCCATCAAGGCGATGGCGGATCAGGTGGCGCACGCAGCTCAAGAGCAGATCTCGGTCAGCCAGGGGGTGGCACGCCATATCTCCGGCATCGCCGAGGTGGCCTACGAGACCGAGCGGGAGGCACGGGAGTCGGCCAGCAGCAGTGAGGTGCTGGCGGATCTGGTGGCCAAGCAGCAGCAATTGATCGCACATTTCAAGGTTTAGGAGGGCTTATGTCTAACAAGTGGATCGGGGCCCTGAGTCTCCTGTTGTGTGGTCAGCTGATGGCCAGCGAGCTGGTGATCGAGAGCTGGCGGATAGATGACAAGGCCTTGTGGGAGCAGAAGATCATCCCTGCCTTCGAGGCCTCCCACCCTGGCATCCAGGTGAAATTCAACGGGGTGCAGAACGTCGACTACATGCCGACCCTGTGGGCCAGCCTGAAGGAGGGCAAGGCGGGGGATCTCATCACCTGCCGGCCGTTCGACGACTCCCTGGCCCTGTTCAAGGCGGGCCACCTGGCGGAGCTGACCGAGATGTCGGGGATGGAGAACTTCCCGAGCTTTGCCCAGTCACCCTGGCAGACCGACTCCGGCGCTCAGACCTTCTGCGTGCCCATGGCCTCGGTGATTCACGGCTTCTTCTACAACAAGAAGATTTTCAGTGAGCTGGGGCTGAGCGTGCCACAAACCCGGGATGCCTTCTTCGCGGTGCTCGACAAGGTGAAGGCCGATGGCCGCTACGTGCCGCTGGCCATGAGTGGCTCGGAAAGCTGGGTATCCTCCGAGCTCGGCTTCCAGAACATAGGCCCCAACTACTGGAAGGGGGAGGATGGTCGGCTGGCCTTGATCGGTGGGCAGGAGCGTTTTGACAACCCGCCCTACATCAAGGTGTTCGAGGAGCTGGCGCGCTGGCGTCCCTACCTCGGCGAAGGTGGCGAGAGCCGCGACTATGCCGCGACCAACGAGCTGTTTACCTCGGGCAAGGCCGCCTTCTACGTGGCGGGTTCCTGGGAGATCGCCCCCTTCACCGGCAAGGTGGACTTTGGCGTGATGCGCCCGCCCGTGGCGAAGCAAGGTGATGGCTGCTTCTTTACCGATCACACCGACATCGGGATGGGCATGAACCCGGCCAGCAAGAACAAGGAGGCGGCCATGGCCTTCCTGCAGTGGCTGACCACACCCCAGTTCGCCGAGCTCTATACCAACTCGCTGCCCGGCTTCTTCTCCCTCTCCAACCACTTCTTCGAGGTCACCAACCCGGCTGCGAAGGAGATGATGGAGTGGCGGGATCAGTGCGACTCCACCATCCGGGTGGCCACCCAGATCCTCTCTCGCGGTACGCCCAAGCTGGGGGACGAACTGGCCGAAGTGAGTCAGGCCGTGCTGCTCGGCAAGATGGAGCCCAAGGCGGCAGCCGATCGGCTGGAGCAGGGGCTGAAGGGCTGGTATCCACCTCATCAGGGCAACAAGGTGAAAGGGGCCGATTGTCAGTGTGACATTCCTGCCGCCGTGCCTGCTGTGTCGGCCGCAGCGGCGACCACCGAGCCTGCCGCGACGCCGGCGGTGACAGATACACCAGCTGCCCCGGCGCCATCGGAGACACCTGCCGCAGCGGTATCTGCGGCGGCGGCCCCGCTACCGGCGCCGTCGGCCGAGGTGGAGCAGGCGCTCTCCAACGAGCTGGAAACGCCGCAGCAATAGCTGCCAGCAGATACACCACGGGAGGCATCAGCCTCCCGTTTTCTTTGTTGCCCGTGGTCTGATTTATTGCTCCGGACGGGGCCAGCGGCAGAGACTGCCGATGCGGGCCACCGGGGCAAAGCCGAGCGAGCGATAGACCCGCTGGGCATGATAATGCTCATCGGCCACTATGATGAGCCGGTCGACCCGTGTCAGCCCGTGCCGGGCAACCTGGCTCAGCAGCTGACGGCACAATCCCTGATTGCGCCATGCTTGCCGGGTGCGCACCAGCTGGAAGCGGCCCAGGGTGTCGGTGAAGAAGAGACCGCAACTGGCGACCAGCAGCTCCTGCTGCCAGATCCCCCACCACTGACCCAGCCCGTCCCCGATCATCGCCTCATACAACTGGCGGCGTGACTGCAGATAGGGCAGGTAGCTCTGCTCCGAGTGGCCGGGATCCCGTTCCTCCAGTTCAAAGGCCAGCCACTCGTCCCAGTCGGTCGGGGTAAAGGGGCGCGCAGCCACCGTCGTTGCCGGCGGTTGCCAGTCGGTGGCCTCCAGTGCCAGCACCACGCACTCCATGTACTGGTATCCCGCCGCCACGAAGCCGGCGACCCGGCTGTTCTGACCGGCCGCCAGAGGCCACTGGAAGGTGCGATGTCTGACCCGGGGATCCTGCCCGATCAGCTTGTCGAAACTGGCCTCGAGCCAGCCCTTGTCGTGATCGCTGGGGGGAAAGGGGAGCAACAGATAGTTGCCAAAATAGTAATCGGGAGCATCGGGAGTGCGCACGGCCCAGAACTGCTCATGGTCGACCACGTTGCCCTGATAGCGATCGAACAGCAAGTCGGTGGCAAAGCCGGGGTGGGTGTCCATGATGATGCTCCTGCGAATGGTTCAATTGGTTATCGGCAGGAAGGGAAAGAGGTTGAAAAGGGGCCGGAGAAACCTCCGGCCAAACAATCACACGCAGATTCAGAACGTCCAAGACGATCTGCGTTCATCATAACGCGACTCGCCGGATTTTGGGATGGGGTGCCAATCGTTACTTTGGCTTTATTGCCAAATAAAAATCGGCGGCCTTCATCTCGCTGTAAAACAGTGTTGACTTTGTGTCATTTTCTCATAAAGATAGAAAGACGTTTAGACGTCCAAACATCCGTTTTGACGTAGAGAAATGGATTGCAGGGCAGGGAGAGAGCAGATGGGATTTCACAGCGCACGTCAGGTTGAGGCACTCAACCAGAGTCTGGCAGATTTGAGTGGCGACATTTCGGTCAGTTTCGAGTTTTTTCCGCCCAACAGCGAAGGGATGGAAAATACCCTGTGGCAATCCATCGAGCGATTGAAGGTGCTGGAGCCCAAGTTCGTGTCGGTGACCTATGGTGCCAACTCGGGCACCCGGGATCGCACGCACAAGGTGATCAAGGACATCAAGGAGCGGACCGGTCTGATCGCCGCCCCTCACCTGACCTGTATCGACGCCAGCCGCGACGAGCTGCGCACCATTGCCCGCGACTACTGGAACAGCGGCATCCGCCATATCGTGGCGCTGCGCGGCGACCTCCCCCAGGGGCTGGAAAAGCCGGAGATGTATGCCACCGACCTGGTAGCCCTGCTCAAGGCCGAAGCGGACTTCGATATTTCGGTGGCCGCCTACCCGGAAGGTCACCCGGAAGCGCGCAGTGCGCAGTCGGATCTGCTCAACCTGAAGCGCAAGATCGATGCCGGTGCCAACCGCGCCATTACCCAGTTCTTCTTTGACGTCGAGACCTACCTGCGTTTTCGGGATCGCTGCGCCGCCATTGGCATCGATGCGGAAATCGTGCCGGGGATCCTGCCGGTCTCCAACTACCAGACCCTGGCCAAGTTTGCCGGTTTCACCAACGTGAAGATCCCGCGCTGGATGCATCAGCGTTTCGAGGGGCTGGATGACGATCAGATGACCCGCAACATGGTGGGGGCCAGCATCGCCATCGATCAGGTTCGGGTGCTGAGTCAGGAGGGGGTGAAGGATTTCCACTTCTATACCCTGAATCGCTCCGAGCTGACCTACGCCATCTGCCACACCCTGGGGGTGAGGCCGAAAGGCCAGCCGTAACGGATCGCGGGTACAAAAAAAGCCAATGAGTCGCTCATTGGCTTTTTTGTTATGGCGACCAATCAGGGTCTGGTGGGGGCAATCTCTTTGGGTTCGAGATCGATCACCGCATTGCCGGCGGCGCCGGGGTACTGGTGATAGCTCTGGTCCTGCTCCAGGGTGTAGAAGGTATCCAGATAGTCATCGTTGTTGGTCATCCAGGAGTCGGGCAGCGCCTTGACGATGCGGCCACCGAGATCGAGGAAGGGCAGTGCCTCGGGCACGCCGCCAGCGGTGAAGGCCAGCTTGAGGGCATCGATGAACAGGCCGCTCAGCTCCTTGTAGTTGACGTTGTCGTCCTGCTCCATCATGACGATGTCGACGGCACCCCAGCGATAGCGATCCCAGTAAACCAGGATCTGGTTGGGGGTGTAGTCGGTGTTGTCATAGTCGAGATAGGGCATGTCGACGATGTCGACCACGGGCTCATCCCGGCTGGGATTGACCCCTGCGACCACCGCATACACTTCGGCCGCACCCAGCAGCCAGGGCTCCTGATCATCCTTCAACCGAATTTTCTTCAGGATGCTGGTCTTGAGCGGCGCCGTGCTGGCAGCCGCACGGGGAGCCACCTGCATGTCGGCGGCAGCCAGCGCCTTGCGGATCACCTTGAGGCCGGCGTTCTTGGCCTTGACGGGATCGGCCTCAACGACCAGGACCGGACGGGCCGGTGCCTTGTCCACATCCAGATAGACGGGGTTGCCGGCGCTGTCGAAGGCTTCAATGGCGCTCCAGCTCTTCTCATCTCCGCTCGGTACATAGGCGACCAGCGGCTCGACACCCTGCTGCAGCGCGGCGGCCTGTTCCGGGTTGGCCAGTCGCAGCTGCATCAGCTCCTTGACCTCTCCGTCCAGCCCTTGCCGGCTGATGGCCGCCTGGTTGGCATCCCGAGCCTGGCGTTTCAGGCGCGGACTGGCCTTTTGCAACAGGTTGGGCAGTGGGCTCTGGTACTCCTGATTGCTCAGCAGCGGCAGCAGGTTCTTCTGCTGCAGCGCGAGCTGGCGGGCCAGCTCCCGATCGGTGTCGGCAGCGTGGGCGGTGGTGGCGCCCAGCAGTGCCAGTAACAAAATGACAGCCTGATTCCTCATTATTATTCTCCAGTTTATGAGTCTGACATGAGGCACGCATCGGGGAAGAAGAAGTGCCTCGCCACCACTTAATGGCAATTAGTTTCATCTGTGAACCAAATTCTCTGAATTATGTGCGGTGTCTCACGGGGGGCTCCCCAGATGGTCAGGTCAGTTTCTCCGCTGGTTGACTTGATGCAGGATGATGCCGACGAGCAATCCCCAGCAGGCGGCGCCGATGCCGAGCAGGCTGATGCCGGAGGCGGTGATGATGAAGGTCAGCAGGGCGGCCTCACGGGCATCGTCGTGTTGCAACGCGGTGTGCAGGCTGCTGCCGATGGTGCCGAGCAGCGCTAGCCCGGCGACACAGGTCACCAGCGTGGTCGGGAAGGCCGTGAACAGCGCCGCCACCGTGGCCCCGAAACAGCCGGTCAGCAGGTAGAAGCCGCCGGCCCACACCGCCGCGGGCCAGCGCCGGTTGGCGTCCGGATCCACCTCTTTCCCCATGCAGATGGCCGCCGTGATGGCCGCCAGGTTGAAGGCGTAGCCACCGAAGGGGGCCAGCAGCAGGCCGGTCAGGCCGGTCCAGGTGATAAAAGAGGAGGTAGCGGGTTGATAGCCGTGGGCTCGCAAAATGGTAATGCCGGGCATGTTCTGGGAGGTCATGGTGACGATGAACAGCGGCAGGGCAATGCCGAACAGGGCATCAAAAGAGAACTCTGGCCAGACCATGACCGGGCCGGCCAGTTGCCAGTGAATGGCGTCAAGCTGTAGCTCCCCTCGCAACAGACAGCTGAGGATCCCGACTGCCAGCACCAGCACCATGGTATAGCGTGGCCAGAGATGGCGGCCGAGCAGGAATGCCAGCAACAGGCTGCCGAGCAGCAAGGGATCTGCCGGGGCGACCTTGAACAGATCCAGTCCGAACTTGAGCAATACCCCGGCTAGCATGGCCGCCGCCAGTTGGGCCGGGATATGGCGCATCAGCCGATCGAACCAGCCGCTAATGCCGCACAGGGTGATCAGCAGAGAAGAGATAGCGAAGGCGCCGATGGCCTCGGCCAGAGTGAAGTTGCCTAGGCTGGTGATGAGCAGGGCGGCACCCGGGGTCGACCAGGCGGTCAAGACAGGGATGCGGTAATAGAGGGAGAGGCCGATGCAGCTGATACCCATGCCGATACCCAGCGTCCATAGCCAGGAGGCGAGCTGGGCAGCATCGGCCCCTGCTGCTGTGGCTGCCTGAATGATCAGGATGACCGAACTGGTGTAGCCGACCATCACGGCGATGAAGCCGGCGACCAGATGGGGGAGGGCAAAGGGCATGGTGACGTCCTTGTGGGGTTGTGACGGTTTGTGCGTTATTGCGTACAATATTGCTTCAGACTATATCGCTGTGCGTTATAGCGCACAAGGCGATTCAAGCAAGCGCAACAAAGAGGCAGTCATGCAAGAGATGAATCAGCATCTGGCCCAACGTCTAAAGGGCTTGCGCTGCGAACTGGGCTGGAGCCTGGATGTGGCGGCGCGGGAGACCGGTGTCAGCAAGGCCATGCTGGGCCAGATTGAGCGGGGGGAGTCGAGCCCGACGGTGGCCACCCTGTGGAAGATTGCCACCGGCTTTCGAGTCTCTTTCTCCAGCTTTATCGAGCCGGCTCCCACGGCGCAGGACGATGTGCTTTATCGCACCGCCGATGCCATTCGCCAGCAACCAGCGGGAGAAGGCATGCAGGTCGCTCCCCTCTTCCCTTATGAGGGGCGTTTTGGTTTCGAATTGTTTGAGCTGACTCTGTTGCCCGGCTATCAACGAGAGTCAGAACCCCATGAACCCGGGGTGACCGAACATGTCATCGTCATCAGCGGCCAGATGGAAGTGCTGGTGGAAGGGGAGTGGCGCTCCTTGATACAGGGGGAGGCGGTGCGTTTCGCGGCCGACCGCCCCCATGGCTATCGAAATCAGGGGGTGGCCCCTGCCATCTTCCACAATCTGATCCACTATCCGGCCAGCAGATCTTGACCATCACGGGTCAGCCAGGACGCCCATCTGCCCGGGGGCTGGTCAGTATGGGGGCATAGACCCAGACAAACAGAGCATATGCCAGGCTCCAGGCAAGGCCGCTCAGGTTCCAGCCGTACAGGCTATAGGCCGGCCAAAGCAGCGGGATCAGCACCCGGAGCAGGGCGGCCATGATGACCAGCCCGAACGCGCACTGGATCCTGCGCCCCACCTGCAAGGCCCGACCGCTGTGGCCGAGGGAGACCCTGGCTATCATCCCCAGGATCATGGTCCCCATGCAGCCGGCACTGAGCAGGTGGCTTGCCAGTGACAGGCTGATGGGCAGGCCGGCCGCCAGAGCACCAAGGGCGAGTAGACCGAGAGGAATAAACAGGTAGGCTAGGTGCAGCGACCACAATAGGGGTTGGCCAAGGGTGGACGGCAGTCGCCAACGCAGCTGGCGCCACAAGTGCAAAACGGTCGCCACTATATATAGAGGAAGCATATAGAGGCTGGTCACCCATGGGGTGGGTAGCAGCAGCCAGCTCACCAAGGTGAGCCACAGCGTGGCAAGGGAAGCCCGCTCCAGCCAGAGAATAGGGACGGCTTTTTCCATCCCGGTGGCTCTGGCGGTAAAGAAGGGAATGACTCGTCCTCCCATCACGGCGATCAGGGTCGTGAACAGCAGCACAGTGGTGATGAGCAGATGTTCCATGTCTGCCCACTGTGTCTGCCACAGCCAGCTGGCGGCGTTGAGCAGGGTCAGAACGACAAGCAGAGGCACAAAGAAGAGGTTGCGCCACTGCCTGGTTACCACTATGGGTTTGGCCAGATACCAGGCGCAAAGAGGCAACCAGAGCAGATCTGCCGCCATCAAGAAGGTGTTGTGTTCACCCAGCCAGGGCAGCAAGGCCCTCGGCAATGCCCACAGCACGACGACCAACACCAGGGGCCAGCTCCTGACCCCGGGGTGAGCGGTCCAGTTTTGCACTGCCGTCAGCAGAAATCCCGCGACAATCGCCGCCCCGAAACCAAACAGCATCTCGTGAGCATGCCACCAGATGGGGTTGCCAATCCCCGGCAAAACGAACCAGCCATTGAGTTGCCCCAGCCAGCCCAACATCGCCAATGCCGAAAACGAGGCGCCAAGCAGAAAGAAGGGCCTAAACCCGAGGCGGAACAGAGGAACGATTTTCTCCTCTTTGCGGCTATCCAGGATCTGATGCATGGCGAGACCTAAATTGAACATTTGAAAAGCCAATTATAAGGTGGCTTTTCAAATGTTCAATTTAAATCCAATGCAAGACCGAAATGGTGGTGATGAGAGCGAAATGGAACCGCTTTGCTGCATATCTGAGCGAACGATTTTTTTTGGTGAAAAAGCCCTTGTCATCGCGATGCGCCTCCCTATAATGCGCCCTCACCAGCACAGCGGAACACGCCAACCTGATGAGCTCGCTTCCTCGTGAAGCCAGCGCCGAAAGAAAAGCGAAAACAATCGCTTGACTTTCGAAGTGAGGAAGGTATTATACGCCACCTCAGCGCGACAAGCGCCACGCTCTTTAACAATTTGAATCAAGCAATCTGTGTGGGC